>NZ_CAXAHB010000024.1:0-22271 GCF_963968385.1 uncultured Oceanicoccus sp. | reverse complement strand
CTGGCTCTGGTTTTGTTTCTGGTTTTGGGTCTGGCTTTGTCTCTTCAATAGGATCGGGCTCTACAACGGTATTGCCATCCTCGATAGTATTGATATCAAGGCTATCGAAAGCTTCTCGCACTACCATAGTTTGCTTATGCTGACGCTGGAAGGTTTTACCTTTGGCCATCACTACTACATCAAAAGTGCCAGCCTGCAGGAAGACATCCAAACTAGAACGAAACAGACCATCTATAGGGCTTGCATCGAGCTCTGACAGGGAGAATTGCCACTGCTGACGATTATCCCTGCGAGTGACCTTAACGCTCATATCGGTCAGATTCAAAAGCTCTGGACGATTGATGACTTCACCCTGCTCGGTCAGGGCCGCCACCACCTCTACGGTGTCATTGACAAAGGCGTTTGTAGCTAGCGGATTTACCCGTAAATTCAAATCACTAATAATGGTAATACGGCTATCAGGCGCCAAATCAGCTTCGATAGACCAAGCACCTGCTTCGGGGTTTTTTACAGTGATCAAATCATAATGATGTTGGCGAAACCAGCTGATATCTGCACTGTGGTTGGCAGCCGTATAACGTTGATTATTCGGAGCAATCAGTGTTGCCATATCCGCGTCCTGCTGGCGAAATAATAAGGCGGTAAATTCATCAATACTTGCATCAACGATAAAACTGTTCTTATCCAGAGGTAACTGCTGTGAGGGTGCAGCGGCGTCAAAGGCTTGTAAAAAAATTCTACTGAGATCCTCGGCTGTTTCGGCTACAGCCGCCAAACCATTGGTTTCGACTGCCAATCGCTCCATCAATTCCTGATCAGCAGATTGTGATAATGCTACGGTATGAATAGTGACACCGGCATCTCGCAAACTGGGCAGTACGGTATCAATTAGACGCTGTCTGGCTTGGCGGCTGTCCTCGACAGATTTTGATATATCTACCACACCATCAGTTAACAAAATCAAATGAACTTGATAACGGGGGTCGAGCTGATCAATATCATCCACCGCGGTGACTAACGCAGTGGGTATATCGGTATAAAGAGCTACCGAGTTAATTTTTTCAACCTGCGAAATAGCGCTTTCACGCCAAGCCTGATCGACATGTTGGCTAACTACCAGATGGTTAACCCATTGACCAAAAGTCCACACACCGGCCTTTGAATCGTCAGGAAAAAGCTGTATCAGTAGTTCCAGAGCCGAGCGGCGCAGATTTTGCGGGTCGTTTTTTTTCATGCTGCCAGAAATATCAATAATCACCCTGACATCAGGTTTTAACTCAGAAGCAGTCAGAGTGAGATGATTGTTGTTTTCAGCTGCACAACAATGCCCGAAAACAAACACAGCGATTAGTAGAGTAAGACGTATGATTGACATACCGATGCAATTCCGGAATTCGATAAAATTATCAATATTAACAGTTATTTATAGCAAGTATTTAATTAAGTACAATAAGTTAAAGGGGTGTTGAAAACACCAGCAAAAGATTATCGTCGCAACCAGTATCTGCGCCAGGCTGCCGCTAATAAGATAAATACCAACATCATCAGCAAGATAGGCCACAGACGTGACAAGGCGGCGTCAAAGCCGTCATTTAAACCCTCCATAATCGCCGCCATAAAAGCCGGCACCCAATGGGGTTGGCCTGACTCTAGTGAAACCGGTGTAATCAGTAAGGCAAATAGCCATAGCTGGGACAGAAGTTTCACCGGTTGACTGTTGATGGTTGCTAACGCGCGCCAAAATAGCAGCTGAGCAACGATAACAGCCAGCCAGTATATAGCCCAAGCGATGTAATAATCACTAGCAGGTTCCATCGTATTAACCCCTTCTATTACTCAACCCAATGGATAATATGCTCTTCCATACCGTCAGGGTGCACATACTCTTCACTTAACGCCCTCCCCTTAATTGATACACCAGCGCGGTGAACACTGTGTGGATCGCCTGAAATCAACGGATGCCAGTCAGCCAACGGTTTATTTTCAGCGACTAATCGATAAGCACAGGTGCTGGGCAACCAAAAAAACTGTTCAACGTCACGAGGGCGCAGCCAGACACAATTAGGCACTAGTTCGTTGCGGCGTTGATATTCCGTACAGCGGCACTGCTCATCCATATAACGACAGACAACTTTGGTGTAATGGACATCACCGGTTTCTTCATCTTGCAGTTTATGCAGACAACACTTGGCACAGCCATCGCAGAGAGACTCCCATTGTTCTGTAGTCATCTCGTGCAAGGCTTTGGTTTCCCAAAATTTAGCCTGCGAATCGCTCATGCTTATAGCTTGCTGTTTTTTTCATGGAGCTTTTGCATCTCTCTATCTGGTTGCGGTGGTAGCTGTAGAAAGAAACCCTGCTCTGCAAGGCTCGCTAGTACCTTTTTAATATCCACGCGCGCCAATTCCCGTTCAGGGGTCAACAACAAGGTCATTGCCTGCTCAGGCTTGCCAAAACGCTTTAGCAGCGCCTCTGGCACGGGCCCCAGATCTTGCTGCTTATCCACATAAAGATACATCCCTTCATGCTTGGAGCTTCGATAAATGGTACAAATCGTTGTTGACATGGTAAAGGGTTAACCGGACTGCTTGGTAAGAATAGCTAATAAATCGTCGCCAATCACTGGCTTACGCCAACCCGACAAGGTGTCGGGCAAGCTATAGTGGCCACTGTCAAAACCCGAGCGCAATAGCGATTCATAATCTTTTTTTCTAGCTAATAACTCGGGCGCCATATTGAGTTGCTCTGCTCGTTTGGCGACATAAGCTTTTAAACGCTTTAACAGGCTACCATTGGCTGGCGGTAATGGTTTTGGTAAAGCCGCTGGCAGCTCGGCACTATCTAGGGCTTGTGCTTGTTTAATCAACGTCAATAATGTTTCACCATCTTTTCGAACAGTTTTCGGGGTAATATCGTTAATATCCGATAATGCACGCAAATTGTCTGGTTGCAAACGAGCGATTTCCAAACAACTTTTATCTTTTATAATTCTTCCCCGCGGCTGATCACGCTCTCGGGCTATATGTTCCCGCCATTCAATCACCTGCTGCAAAACCGCCAATTGGGATGGTGAAAGCTTCCAAGCCGACTTCACTTTTAGATAATGCAAAGCAATAGCGTCGGGAATCTTATAATTATTGACCAATTTGTCACACTCTTCCACAAGCCAAGGCATACGGTTATTGGCGGCCAATGAATCGCAAAGCAAGCGGTACATTTTGAGCAAATAAGCGACATCTAGAACGGCATAGTGAATTTGTGAATGGGTTAACGGTCGCTGTAACCAGTTTGAGCGAGTCTCACCTTTAGCTAATTCGATTTGTAACAGACCTTTGGTCATAGCCTGATAGCCCAAATTAAAACCCAGACCATTCATACCGGCTGCAATTTGGGTGTCAATTAATGGGGTTGGCAACACGCCCAACAAGCGATCAAAAACTTCTAAGTCCTCATTGCAGGCGTGTAACACCTTGGTGATTTGCGGATTAATCATTAACTGTTTAAAGGCGGCAAAATCATCAATAACCAAAGGATCAATCAGAAAGCAGCCGTTGCCATCAGACACTTGAATTAAGGCTGCAATAGGATAAAACGTATTGGTACGAATAAATTCAGTATCTAATGCCAATACCTTAGCCTTGGACCACTGCTCACAATAAGCCGCCAATGCTTGGTTGGTTTCAATATAAACCGGATGATCAATTTGCTGTGAAAACATTACAATCTACAATTATTCGTCAACGGTACGACGTCCGTTAAGTGCATGGGCCAAGGTGCCGGCATCGACATATTCCAGCTCTCCACCGAGCGGAACGCCATGGGCGATTCTTGAAATCTTGATCCCCAGAGCTTTGACTTGATCCGTGATATAAAAAGCAGTCGCCTCGCCTTCTACGGTTGGATTGGTGGCAAGAATAACTTCTTTGATTGCTTCATCCTGTAAACGCTGTAGTAAATGACTCACACCAATTTCAGCAGGACCGATACCGTCGATGGGCGAAAGATGACCCATCAACACAAAATACAAACCGCGATAAATACCTGACTGCTCAAAGGCAAAGACATCCGCCGGGGTTTCTACGACACAGATAATCGATTGATCGCGCTTATCGTTGTCGCATATGGAACAGATACTTTGTTCAGTCAGAGTACGACACTTGCTGCAACGGGAAACACCGCTCATGGCTTTGTCTAATTGCTCGGCCAGTTTAAAGCCACCTTCACGATCACGCTCCAATAAATGAAACGCCATACGCTGGGCAGACTTTGGGCCAACACTGGGCAGGCAACGTAATGCCTCAACAAGTTGATCGATTAGGGGACTAAAGGCCATTACTTAAAAGGGCATTTTAAAATTAGCAAGATCAACACCACCGGCCAGACCCGAGATAGCATCACGACTAGTCTGCTCAACTTTACGCACAGCATCATTGACTGCTGCTGCCAGCAAATCTTCCAGCACTTCTTTATCTTCGGTCATCAGGCTTTGATCAATTGAGACCCTGCGCACATCGTGACGACCGGTCATCACTACCTTAACCAGACCGGCGCCGGACTCTCCATAAACTTCCTTATTGCTCATTTCTTCCTGCGCCTTTTGCATCTGCTCTTGCATTTGCTGCGCCTGCTTCATGATATCGTTAATTTTCATTATTTCCTCGATGCTCTTAATACGGATACTTAACTAATACTGACATTAAACTGGCTGTACAGTGTCTTCGATCAACACCGCAGCAAAATCATCTATTAACGTTTGTACGTTAGGGTCACTTTTTAGATCAGCCAGTGCCTGCTGCTTAAGCTCGGTGATTAAGCGCAGCTTTCTAGCTGCGGGTGTTTCTACTTGTATCGCTTTGACATTGATCGTGAGATTAATCGGTGTATTTAGGGCAACAGACAAATGCTCTTCAATTCTAGCCGTATAACTATCGTTAAATAGCGTGGCGTTAGTTTCATCCAAATCCAGGATAATGTTATCGCCATCAATATGTTGTAAAACACAGTGTGAGGCGATATTTCCGACAACGCCGCCAAAACCTAGGCGTTCAAATAACTGATTCCAAGTTGCCGGGGTTAGCTCTGCACGGCTGACTGCTGTTGCTGGATTGAGCTGATTCGATATGGGTTGTTCACCAGATGTCTCAAGCATGGGGCTTGAGTTTATCTCAGGCTCAATAGCGGCTGGCTGCGACTGTTTTGCCAGCTCTGTCGTTGGTTCAGCACTAGCCTTAGTAATGGTTTCTTCATCCGATCGCTCAACGGCCACCTGAGAGTGAACGATCGGTTCAGGCTTTTTTACCGGCTGTGACGCCTCCACCGACGCGGTAGTGGTTGAAGGCACTGAATTCTGGATTTGACCTTGAGGCAACTGGGCAATACCCGCCGGTATAAAGGCCAGCATCCGTAGCAGTACCATTTCAAAACCACTGCGGGGATCCGGTGCCAATGGCAAATCGCGACGACCGGTTAAGGCCATCTGGTAAAATAGCTGAACTTTCTCAGCCGTTAAACGCCCTGCAAGATCAATCACTTTATCGCCATCACCAAAGCTATTATCGGTCGCCTGCGGCACTGCCTGAGTCATCGCAATACGGTGTAACAGCGTCAACAACTCCTCCAGCGCAGCCCCATAATCCGGCGCATGTTCAGAGAGCTGATTGACTGCCGCTAATACCTGGGCACCATCGGCGGCAGCCAGCGCCTCGACAATATCGTAAACCACCATTTGATCGATGGTTCCCAACATGGCGCGGACATCAGGCTCTGATAATTTACCCGAACCAAACGAAATCGCCTGATCCACCAAGCTCATCGCATCGCGCATACTGCCATCCGCTGAACGGCCTAATAGCCATAGAGCGGGCTCATCAAAACTGACCATCTCCTGCTCTAACACATGCTGTAAGTGACCAACAATTCGCTCGGGAGTCATATTCTTTAAGTTAAACTGCAGGCAGCGGGACAAAATAGTTGCAGGGAGTTTTTGCGGATCTGTTGTAGCTAATAGAAATTTCACATGGGGAGGCGGCTCTTCCAGTGTTTTTAACAGCGCATTAAAACTATGGGTGGAAAGCATATGCACTTCATCGATCAGGTATACCTTATAACGCCCAACGGTAGGCGCATACTGAACGTTTTCCAATAGCTCGCGGGTATCTTCGACCTTGGTACGGGAGGCGGCATCCACCTCAATCAAATCAACAAAGCGCCCTTCATTAATCGAAACACAAGCACTACATTGACCACAGGGCTCAGAGCTCACACCCACTTCACAATTTAGGCATTTGGCCAAAATACGAGCAATCGTGGTTTTACCGACGCCACGCGTCCCGGTAAATAAATAGGCATGATGCAGGCGATTATGATCCAGCGCATTAATCAACGCCTTCAACACATGCTCCTGCCCCACCATTTCACGGAAAGTTTTCGGCCGCCATTTTCGGGCCAGTACCTGATAGCTCATTTAGGGATTATTCCTTGTTAAATCAGGATGTAGGATACACCAGCTCAGTGCTGACATAAACCGCGACAATCTACGCTATAAACTTACTTCATTTTTAGTTTGAGGTAACGCTCCTCAAGCTCAACATGTTGAGTTTGCAGGTGCAGCAATTCTTTGTGCATTTCTTCTAGCCTGGATTTAAGCACTGCGACATTTTCAGCCTCTGCAGCATTATCGCTCATTGATAACAAACGCTGATTAAGGCTGCTATTTTCCTCTTCAAGCGCAGCTATGGTAGCCAGCATTTCTTTACTGCTTTCCGTCAAGTCTTTAATCGTGGTTTCGATGCGCTCTGCTTCCCCATCGGAAATGACACTGTCGGCATTATTATCATCACTATTCAACTGGGCACGTAGCTGGTTATTTTCTTCCATTGTGCGAGTGAGCTCATTTTCAATAAGCTGAATACAGGTTTCAGCTTCTTGCATAAAACGCTGCTGTCGTTCTAACTGGTAAGTCAGATCAATAACAATCTTTTGTGTGTCTTCCGGCGAATTGGACGCTAGTAGCTTTTTCTTCAGCTCTGTTATGACTTTATGCTGATCAACTGCCATATTTTTCAGGCGAATAATTTCTTCTTGATTGGCAATAATGGTTTTACCTGCACCGGAATATCGCAGACCATCTCTCCTGCCGCTGTCGAGCTTAGCCCTTGCCTCAACACCTAAACCCTCTAATTGAATTAAATCGCCGATAACGCTGTAGGCGTTGGCACACTTTTCTAGCAAACTATCGAATTCTTCACCGGCACCTAAGTCCTTACCTATGGCCATTAGCTGTTGATAGTAAGCATCGGCCTGCGCTTTGCTTTGCTCCCATTTACTTTCCATATCGAAAAACAGCTTTTTAAAGCTCTCAAGATTTTCTATACGGCTTTTGTAAATGGCGATCTCTTGCGCTGAAACACTGTTGTCGGCTTCACCAGACTGATGTTCGCCCACGGGATACTTGTGTTGATAAAATTCGATAATCTGCTGTAGTTTGGTCCGCAGCGTATCCCAGCTTGAAGTATCTCCACCACCGGCTTGAAAGGCCTCTTTTTCTGCATTCAAAAAAGCATGGCGCAGTGCCGACACTTGTCGATCCATGGGCGTATCGGGTGCTATATCAAGAACAATATCCCGGTCGGAAATAAGCGATTGGTGATGCTCGCAGGTGTGATTAATTTCTGCTGTCAGATAATCAAGATAAGACCGTGTGCTTATATCCTGTTTTTCAGCCAATTGTTTTAGGGCTTGTTTGGTTTCGTTGCGGGATATGCCGATGGATTGACGCAAACTGATAATTTTTTCTTCCAGTATGGTCACCAGTTTTTTCATCTTGCGTAAATGCAGCAGCAAAAAGATACAGACAATCAGTAGCAGCGCTGCTAACTCAAGCACGATATAAAACATAAGAGTCGATTCTGACATAAACATATTCCGGTACGACAGCTTTGAATAATTACTTATTATTTACACTAAGAAAGCCAGCTAAGTTTCTGAAATTAATAATATTTATTAAAATTTAACTATGGTGCAGTCTGAGTGATTTAGCCATAAATCAGGCAAATTATCATCTAAAAGCCTGAAATACCCAAGATCACTGTCTATTTAATCGAATATTGACCGGCACAACAGCTTTGGTAGAACGTATGGGGTTTATATCCAGCCCACCACGGCGAGTATAGAACGCCCTGACCGAGAGCTGTTCAGGCCGACAGCGCTGGCTTATGTCGTTAAAGATGCGTTCTACGCATTGCTCGTGAAATTCTTGATGCTGACGATAGCCAACCAGATATTGCAGTAAGCCAGCATGATCGATGCTACAGCCGGTGTAGGCTATTTCCACACTGGCCCAATCGGGCTGGGCTGTTACTGGGCATAGGGACCGCAACAAATGACTGTATAAGGTTTCTTCTACCTTCTGCCCTGCACTCTTTAATAGCAGTGGATCAGGGAGATAGTGGCTAATGCTGATATCGATATCATCAAGACATAGGCCCTGTAACCGCGAAAAGGTATTGCCTGCATCCACATCATCAATAAAAACCTCAACCGCGGCACCGACACACGTGGATAAATCTTTGACTATCCGGGCTTGTAGTTCAGCGCGGTCGGTAAAAGCTGTTTGATTGAATGAATTTAAATAAAGCTTAAAAGACTTGGATTCAACAATCGCAGCCGATTCACAGGGAAAACGAAACTCGGCACAGGCTACTTGCGGCTTACCTTTTTTGTTCAACCAAGACAGTTCATAGGCATTCCAAATATCGACGCCGGTAAATGGCAATTGATCAGCGACAATACCCAAGCCATCCCGCGATTGCTGTCTTGGAATCGGGAATAGTAAATCCGGATTATAGCTATCGGTATACTCTACATCGTTGCCCAGTGGAATTTCTGCCATTGCCTTACCTGATTACAATTATTGTCTTAAACTTTCACTGGAATTTAATAGCCTTAAACTAAACAGGTAGGCAACCAGTGTAAATACAGCCACCATAATAAAAGCCCGGCTGATATCAATATCGGTAATACCCAATAATCCATAACGGAAGGCATTAACGATATAAAGTATGGGGTTAGCCTGAGAAACCCCCGCCCAAAAATCTGGTAGCAAATCCATTGAATAAAACACGCCACCTAAATAAATCAGCGGTGTTAAAACAAAGGTAGGAATAATGGAGATATCATCAAAGCTGTTAGCGTAGACCGCATTAATAAAGCCTGCCACTGCAAAGAATACCGAGGTCATCAGCACAATAGATAGGGTAACGGGATAACTATGTATTTGCAGATCAGTAAAAAACATGGCCACCAGCGTTACAATGAAACCAACTCCCAAGCCTCGCGCCACACCGCCGACCACAAAACCGGACAGGATAATATAGTTAGGTGTTGGCGAGACCAGCATCTCTTCGACAAAACGCTGGAATTTAGCGCCATAAAATGATGACACGACATTGGTATAGGAGCTGGTAATAACCGACATCATAATCAAACCAGGTACCACAAATTCAATATAATCCACCCCAGCCATAGTGCCGATACGCTTGCCGATTAAATTACCAAAAATAATAAAATACAAGGTAATGGTAATCACTGGTGGCACCAGTGTTTGTGTCCATATGCGCATAAAACGTTTAATTTCTTTGCGGACTATGGTTAAAAAGGCAATTAACTGTTCTTGAAAACTCATTAAGCTCTTCCGTTGGGCAGCTTAGGCATCGCTGGCATTGACTAAATTGACAAATAACTCTTCAAGGCGATTGGCCTTGTTACGCATACTATTGATTTCGATACCGGCTGCGGTCAACTGATCAAATAAACCATTAACGGTCTGGCTTTTATCGAGCTCAACCTCAAGTGTATGCTCATCGGTCAGCACGACATCAAATCCTGTCAATTTAGGTGGTTCGGTTAATGATGCTTTGGTATCGAGAATAACTACTTCTTTATGCAGCTGGGATAACAGCTGTTTCATACTGG
The DNA here is from genome assembly GCF_963968385.1 of uncultured Oceanicoccus sp. Taxonomy (NCBI): domain Bacteria; kingdom Pseudomonadati; phylum Pseudomonadota; class Gammaproteobacteria; order Cellvibrionales; family Spongiibacteraceae; genus Oceanicoccus; species uncultured Oceanicoccus sp. Next base: position 12,299 of record NZ_CAXAHB010000024.1, on the reverse strand, counting down.
AATTTTCGGCAATGACCCCATGATTAATAATAGCGATATTGCGACACAGACTTTCGGCCTCTTCTAAATAGTGGGTCGTTAAGATAATCGTTGTACCCTGCTGATTAAGCTGTTTTAGAAAAGCCCACATAAACCGACGCATTTCGATATCAACACCGGCAGTGGGTTCATCCAAAATAAGCAGTCGGGGCTCATGGACCAATGCTCTGGCAATCATTAATCGACGCTTCATACCGCCTGAGAGATTTCTCGGTGTATCAAAGCGCTTATCCCATAAACCCAGCGTTTTTAAATATTTCTCCGCTCTTTCAGTAGCCAGCTGTTTTGGAAGGCCATAGTAGCCCGCCTGATTAACCAGAATATCAAAGACTTTTTCAAAATTGGGGAAGTTAAATTCCTGCGGGACAATACCAATTTGCTTTTTGGCAGCTGAGAAATGGGTATCGATATCATAACCAAATACCCTCACCTGCCCTGCGGTTTTTTTGACCAGCGAACAGGTAATGCCAATAGTGGTCGATTTACCAGCACCGTTTGGCCCGAGCAGAGCGAAGAAGTCGCCCTCTTTGACCTCCAGATCAATCCCTTTTAAGGCGTGAAAACCATTGCTGTACATTTTGCTTAGCTGGTTGATGGATAAGGCGGTGGTCATTACTGGCGTTTACTCAAAAGATTGTGTGAAAAAGCAATCATAGCACGGTCTACGCTCTACTGGCTTAATTAGTTCGCTCTGATAAACTACGGGCATTGAGAACTACCGCCGTCGGATAAAATTTAATGAGCAACGCCAGTTATTTCAGCCATCATCACCAGCTGCTAACAGCTTTATACCAGCACTGCGTCAAGCAATTACCCTTTTGTGACGATCGTGCCAGCGAGGTAGATATTGAATTTTTGGAGACCTTAAAAGCGCTCAGCGAAGCGACTAGTTCAAGCGATAGATTCGAGCAGCAAGGGCAGTCGATAATTTGCCGCATTGTCACTCATTACCAACATATTACGCCATCAGTCAATCGTGACTTATTCTGGTTTTTTGGCGGCGAATGTCTGCACTATATGGCTGACGAGGAGCTTACGCTCTACCAACAGCTTGATGAAAAGTTATATGAAGCCGGCAATGAGGCTGTGGATTATACCGCGTTAAAAGCGAGTATTTTTCAGCTCCATTAATTGGTATTGACCGCAAATCTGTTAGATTCCCTGTTGTTATTCCTGTTGCTATTCCTGTTGCTATTCCTGTTGCTATTGTTGTTATCGATGGTGTGAATACCAACAACCCAGTTGTGACTACTCAGGCCGACTATTTTTCTCAGAATTTTATTGAAATCGACCATAAAAACAGCCACTTATAGTAAAAATTCAATTTGGGGGGTTGACGTTTGCAACGAAGGTTCTTATTATGCGCGCCACTTCAACGGAGACCGTCGAAGTAACCCAGCGTCCCCTTCGTCTAGAGGCCTAGGACACCGCCCTTTCACGGCGGTAACAGGGGTTCGAACCCCCTAGGGGACGCCATTTTTACCTTTGCTAACCAACCTTGGTTAGCAGCTTGATAACCTCTACCACGGTCTGTTTTAGGATTCTGGTTATTTAAGTCGGGTAAATCTATGGGCGGGAATAGCTCAGTTGGTAGAGCGGTACCTTGCCAAGGTACAGGTCGCCAGTTCGAACCTGGTTTCCCGCTCCAATTTTCTTTTTTATTCCTCTGTCTGCTAGTAATTCACTGTCATTGATAATAATCGGCTGATTTGACACAAAGGCCTACCGCTCTGCTCTGCCCATTGATTAAACACTGCCTGCACCTGCTTTAGATCTTTTTGGCTGGTAGGTTTTCTATCAACGATACCCTGCGCTTTTAATGCCACCACGATATCTTCGGTTAGCACAAAGGTATCCTTACCCGCCATCCGCAGAAAATAAGCCCCTGAATTACCGCCAAGCTGGGCACCCTCTTTCTTCAACAAAGTCCATAGGCCAACCACATCGCTAGTTGGCCATTGCGCCAACCAATGACCGATACTGTGATGTTTATCGATGATCTCAAGCAGAAAACTGGCGTTATGGCGTATGGATTTGATTTTATTCCAATGGCGAATGATATCGGTATTGCCCATCAGCGCGTCCATTTCTTCATCACTCATCATGGCGACTCGGCGTGGGTTAAATTGGAAAAGCGCTTGCTCAAAGGCAGGCCACTTACTATCCACTAGCGCATGTTTTAAGCCGGCCCTGAAAACGCGCCGGCAAAGCGTTGATAAATAAAAAGCATCATTTTTAGCTCTTAGCTGACTGGCCGTTGCAGGTGTTGGTAATAAAGCTTCCAAAGCTTTGGCACTGCCTAGGCGCTGCAGCACATGTTGATAAATCCAGTCGAAATCTTTCATTCACCAACTCTGTTGAACTTAAGAGAGGCGGAATTGATACAGTAACGCAGACCAGTTGGTTGTGGGCCATCATTAAATACATGCCCCAGATGGGAACCACAGCGTTTGCACATCACCTCGACTCGCACCATACCATGGCTAGTATCGCGATCTTCCAAGATAGCCTGATCGGATAAGGGTTGGTAAAAACTGGGCCAGCCAGAACCCGAATCATATTTTGTGCTTGAATCAAATAATGGTTCACCACAGCAAGTACAGTGATATTGCCCGCTGGCTTTTTCATCATTGTATTGGCCGCTAAAAGCTCTTTCAGTGCCTTTTTGACGACAAATATAAAACTCCTGTTCGGTGAGTTGTTCACGCCATTGCTGTTCGGTTTTCTCAATATCTGTCATGCTTTTCTCTCACTTTCGATCTTGAAGCGCTTGTCCTATAACGGTAATTATTGTTTTTATGGCGACTCAAGTGGCTCAACAAATAAACCTACTGGGTAGATAATCGCATCGTGGTAACCGGTGATAACCTGACGATAGCCAGATAAGGCTCTATCCAGCTCAGCGTCATTGCTGTCAACCTGTAGCGGGCGACCCTGCAGTTCGGTGATTTTGGTTTTGGTGGCTAGAATAATAAGATTATCCAAACCTATGGCACGAATAATACGAGGGCTTAATTGCTGGTTACCTCGCCCGATAATATGCCCTTGTCCTCCGGTGGCGGTAATCAGCACCTTTACCGCTGGCTGGTGCTGTTGGACCAGTTGAAACATCGTGTGCTCGTCTAAATCTGCAGCCACTAGTTGACGATTGAGCACCGCATCGAATCCAAGCAAGGTATTCGCTAAACCCAGCTCTTGGGTCACGGCTCCGGGGGTAGTGCCCGGACCAATAAGATAAAGGCAGTCATCCTCCATCGACTCGATAATATCGGCAGCTATATCTTGCAGTACCAGTTCTTCAACTTCTCTACCTGAAGATTTTACTTGCTGGAGAAAACGGCCTTGTCTCGGTACTAGCAACTCACCATAAAAACGCGAGCTAACCACACCCTGTCGAAAACGCTCTTCATCGATATCCCTGACTTCTGCTAAACCGATATCCACCAGTTGACCAGTAATTAGCAGCTTGACTATTTCACCGGCAGCCTGAGGTGATACGGCATAAACACCCGAGTGCATTTTTACGCCTGCCGGAATACCCAAGACTGGATAGTTTGTACCGACAGCCTCAAAGATATCTCTGGCGGTGCCATCGCCACCGGCGAATAAAATCAGGTCAACCCCCTGTTTTGTTAACGCCTTGGCAGCGGCTATGGTATCAGCCGCACTAGAAGGTGTAGATGCAGCGCCAATGGTTTCAAAAGGCAACCCAACCGCTTGGGCTATATCTGCGCCCATCGCGCCTGCAAAACCAACAACGCTAATCTCACTAGAGGCTGCTATTGCTTGCAATGCCTCTATCGCACGTTGTGGCGCGCGAGGGCTAGCGCCACGGCTGTGGGCTTCAGCCACTATGGCCGCACCATCACTGCCTTTTAGCGCCAGAGGCCCGCCAATACCGGCCAATGGGTTAATAATTAGCCCTAACGTAAACATTGATAAAACCTGTAACTGTAAATAAGCCCATAAATTATTGTGAAATAAGCCAGTTGTCGTGCCAACCACAGCACATATACTGAAATCAAAGCAGATGCACTACTAACCATAAAAACAAAAGTCATCTGCTGTTGCAGCATAGCAGTATAGCTAGAAAAACGACTTGTTGTTGGAAGTCATTAAGACCGACCAGACAGGAGAAAAATCATGGCTTATCCCTATGATAACTTCGAAGAGCAAGACATCATCCACAGTGATCCGCTAGACGACTTACTAATAGATGATCAATTTGTCGATGATGAATTTTACGGCGCTGTGATTGATATGGATGACAACGAACATATCATTACAGAAAAAATGATCCTTGATGCATGCGACGAGCTGGAAAAAGAAATCGACTCTATTTACCGGCCTAAATTTAGCAACAAATAAAGCCTAGCGCGCTAAGACCTGTAATCACTGCATTATCTAACTCGTCTACATTGACGATACGATAACGGGACAGCTCTCTGCGCTCAGGATAGTGTTTTCGTAAGCGATCAAATTCCTCTCCCCGCTGCTGTTGCTGGCAACGTAACAAACTCCCTCGAAAACGCTGATCATCTTGCGCTACATCATAGCAAGATAAAACCGCTTCTCTCATCGCGGCAATCCTATCGCTTTGTTCACTCAGCACGATAGTTAGATTGTCATCAGCTGGCCTAACCTCTAATGACTCTGGTTCAAGCGAGAAAAAACAACAACAAGCCTGATAAATCATTTCCAAACCGATAAGCTTGCCATCATGGCTATAGCCAGCAATATGAGGGGTGGCTAAATCGACACGCTTGAGTAATTCAATATCAAGTTCAGGCTCGCCTTCCCAGACATCTAGCACGGTACAAATATCGTCACGCTCAACGAGTGTTTGTTTTAAAGCGTTATTATCTATAACCGCACCTCTGCCAGCATTAATAATGACAGCGCCAGAATTAATCCGGGCCAAATTATCTTCATTCAATAAATGCAAGCTAGGGTGTGAACCCGTTGTGGTTAACGGGGTATGAAGGCAAATCACATCTGCCGCTAAAACCGTCTCTAGATCACCGAGTATTGGATAACTATTTTGATCGATAAGCGGGTCATAGGCTGTACACTGAATCTCTAAATCGGATAAACGTTGATAAAGGCGACCGCCTACACTACCCATTCCAATAATACCGACGGTACCATCAGCCAGTAATAATTCCAACAAACCATCAAGGCGACAAATGGCACTGATAATATAATCGACCACTGAATTGGCATTACAACCCGGTGCGCTAGCCCACCCTATTTTGTTAGCTTCCAAGTAGTCTATATCCAGATGATCAATACCAATGGTGGCCGTTGCTACAAAACGTACCGGTGTACCGGCCAACAATGACTTATTGACGCGAGTGACTGAGCGAACTAATAAAATATCTGCATGTTGTAATTGTTGAGGGCAGAGATTACGACCATTAACGGTTATCACATCGCCCAGCGTTGAAAATCGCTGTTTGACCTGCGGGATATTTTCGTCGGCAACTATGGTCAAGCGCGGCATGGTTATTTCCACCAATAGCAATGATCCAGCTGGCGCTGAAATCGTTGCATTAAAGCATATTTATCGAGAAAAGAGGCCACTGTATCCTTGGAAGCTGGCTGCCAATCCACAGGGGCTTTAGCAAATTCTGCCACATTATCATCCAGACTGACTAGTGCCTGAGCTATCTCCAGTTGCTCACGATAAGTGTGTAGCTTATCAGCAATACTTTTGGCACCCCGAAGCTCTGATGTTGCCACAGCGGTCAGATCTTTTTGCATATTGGCAAGACTACCGAACCGGCCTAACAAGGCTGCAGCGGTTTTTTTGCCTATCCCCGGCACTCCGGGAATATCATCGATACTATCCCCCACCAACGTCAGAAAGTCGGCCATTTGATGAGGCTCAACCGCATAATGTTTAACAAAATCAGCGGTGTTAATCCGCCTATCGGCGGCATAATCCCATAGCATATCAGCGGGATGCTTAAGGATTTGACCAAGATCTTTATCCCTAGACACAATAGTCACGCTTTCACCGCGCTGCTGAGCTGACTGTGCCAGAGTAGCAATAATATCATCGGCTTCAAAACGCTGGCTGGCAAAAGTCGGTATCCCCATGATCTCTGTCAATGCTTTGCAGGCCTGTAGTTGAAAAGCAAGCGCTTCATCGGGCAGCACTCGACTGGCCTTATAATCCGGATAAATCTCATTGCGAAAGCAGCTACCCAAGCTTTCATCATAGGCAATAGCTATCTTTTCAGGCTTTACCTGTTGTAAAAACTTGAATAAAAACTGGGTATAGCCCGTTAAGGCGTTGACTGAATATCCCTCTGGGCTAAACCAGTCATCTGGCATGGAAAAATAGGCCCGAAAAATATAAATAGACGCGTCAACTAGATAAAGAGGTTGAGTTAGCATGGCTAGTACCCCAAATCCGCCAGTTTAAAGCTGGAGGCTGTAGGTATTGACCCTTGATAAAATCCTGCCAATGCTTGAATTAAGCGTTTGGCTCTCGGCGGAAAACCCTGCTCACAAAACATAATCGCCTGCTGATAAACCGCGGACTTAAACGCCGCAGTATCGGTGATTTCACCACTTAAATTATCAATACTGATTCGAAAGTCCTTTTGACAAACCGCAGAAAATATCCACTCCAATGCCTGTGGCTTAACTTCTACTTTTTCAAATTCAGCCTGCTGTTGCCGATTACGCCCATCGGGTAAATACCAATAGCCATAATCCAGTTGTAGCCGCCGTTGATCACCGGCAATACACCAGTGAGCTATTTCATGTAATGCGCTGGAAAAAAAGCCATGAGCAAAAACGACTTGATGAAAAGGTGTGTCAGCACTAGCTGGCCGATAAACAGGCTCATGCTGACCTCTTACCAAGCGGGTATTCTCACTGATCGAAAAAAGCTGATTAAATAATCGAATCAGATCATCTGCATTGTGAGTGATTAATGTCGACGGTGACGCAAGATTGGACATAATACATTGTCTGGGCGTAGTTAATATTAATTCAGCCGCCGCGGCTAGAAAAATGCCAACTGATTTGGACTGGGGGATAACAATAACAAACCCCGCATCATACAGCAGAACCCACCTGTAAAGAATGCTTTGTCAATGTAAATATGCAGCCTATTTGTCTAGCTAAAAATGACTATAATTAAGACTGTAGCGAATGTAGATCACCATAAAATTAACAGAACTACGGCATGTGTAGCGCTGGTAGCTTTAGACCAGCGTTGCAGATATTTTCATCAGCGATAAAGATGGAGGTGCTTTCATGACCACGCTTACCCCCGCAAACAATAAAAACTGCGACACTAACAATGTTGTCGACCTATTTCCAACCAAAACACCTACTACGTCGAAGCATCGCATTATTCGACTGTCGCCTGAATATGATGGCTTGTGCATGCTTTACTCCAACGCCGGTTGCGAACCGGGCATGTTCTATTCGATGACTATATTATGCTGGGGTCTACGCGATAATGGTGAGGTAGTCGGCATGGTGCCATGGCTAAATAAACTGATGCCCTGTGATCAGTTAAATGATGAAGAACACTGTCAATATTGTGGCTATTATGATGATGCAACTGACTGTATGTTTTCAGAAGCACCCCCTCATAAGGTGCTGGAACTTGAAACTGCAGCGGATTATTTTGCAGCTGAACAAACAAACGAAACAGATATTGCTCAAGAGATACCAGAAACCATGGGTACGCACGCTATGTTAAGCGATGGTAGCGATAATTTTATTCTAACAGAGGTACTTAGTTGGAGACTTTTGCATAACGGCACCATTCAAGGCATGTTAATTGATGAACAAAATATCAGTGTCACACCGGTTTTACCCGGCGACCCCTGTTTGTATCCGGCCGATACTAATCCGACCTTTTGTTATTATTTCCAGCATCATATAGCCAATCAAATTAAGGCCGAAGATCCTGAAATCTTAGCCGCCATTGGTGTGCTGTTTGAGTAATATCAAGGGAAGGTTCTCAAATTAGTCAGGTGATACTGTTTTTTGAATATAGTAATAATATTTTTTATTCAGTTGTTTTTGATTCAACAGAACATGACCAAGAAAGGCGCAAAACTTGGGAACATCTCGCTCGGTAGACGGGTCTGTGGCTATCATCTCGATAACCTCACCGACCGCTATATCCCGTATTTTATTATGTAACATCATCACTGGCTCAGGGCATATTAAGCCACTGGTATCCAGCGTTGAGGCCTCTGAAAAATCCATGCAATACCTTATCAAACTAAAAAGACTCGCGGCTATTGTCCGTCTTTAAGATTATTTAGCAAGGGGCTGATGCGTTAATCTTTGACCAACAAGGTGCAGGTTTCAGAAATCGTATCATAAACTATCATTGCTTTGTTATTTTCAAGTTGCCGCTTAATCTGAACTACTTTTTGGTCAAGGGTATAATCCTGCAAACCATAATCGGTTCCTTCCCGAGTGATAAACTCCTCTATAACTGCCTGCAGGATATCTTCACTTAATTGCTCGACTGGGATTTCAATATAGTCATTCATTATCGGCGATAGATCATGCAGCGGGATACCGTAAAATGGCTGCGCGCGATCTGATTATATGACTCCTGAGTTCTGCTTGTTGTTATAGAACAATTTAATGCCCACCGCTGATTCTCAGTGTTTGTCAGCATTTATGCAATAATATTTCTCGACTGTACGCGCCTGTTGGCTAATCGGTCTATACTGATAAAAATTTCTCGATAATAACCGATATAACGGAGATTAGTCTGTGAGCACTTCGATTGTTTTTACTTTTATTGGCAATGACAAGCCTGGCTTGGTAGAAAAGCTATCCAATACTGTTTCGGAGCAAGGTGGCAACTGGCTAGAAAGCCGAATGAGCCAATTAGCCGGATATTTTGCTGGCATTGCACGCATCCAAATCAGCAATGATAAGGCCGATCAGCTGCGAGCAGCGCTAAATGCACTATCGGGCGAAGATTTATCGATTAATTTAGAAGATCGCGCTATCGATGACAACACCAGCGATTATACCAATATCAAGCTCAGTTTATTGGGCAATGATAGGCCAGGTATTGTTAAGGAGCTTTCCAGTGCTTTGGCCGCTTTGCAGATCAATGTTTGCGAGATGAATACCAATGTCACCAGCGCACCAATGACCGCCGAATCACTATTTGCCGCCTCTGCCGAGATTCAGGCGCCAATAACCCTAGACCTTGCTCAATTAACTGACAGGTTGGACGAGATAGCGAACCAACTGGATGTGGATATCAGATTGGAAAATTAGCGATTCAGCCAACGACGGATGGCAATACGTAAACCAGTAAAGGTCAAGGCGGCAACAATGATTAGACCCACACCTAACAGACTGGCTCCAAGAAACTGCATCATCAACTGGGGTTCTACATCAAATACCAAGATGGCCGAACCGACAAAGGTCAGGGTGGCAAATATCGCCAGAAAAATTGTCCGTAGAGAACGGTTTTTATAGAAATTTAACAAAACATTAACCCGGTAGCGGCAAAGTTGCCATCATAGTGTCAGAGAGGCCTACAGCCTACCCTGCTTAATCAAACACAACCGTTTTATTCTCAAGCACAATCACTCTATCTTCAAGATGATTTCGCAGCGCTCTGGATAGCACACCCTTTTCAACATCTTTACCTAAGCGCACTAGCTCATCTTTATTATGACGGTGATTTACCCTGACCACATCCTGCTCAATAATCGGCCCTTGATCCAAATCTTGCGTCACATAGTGGCTGGTGGCACCAATCAATTTGACACCGCGCTCAAACGCTTTTTGGTAGGGGTTGGCACCTATAAAGGACGGTAAAAAACTATGATGAATATTAATCAAGCGGCCAGCAAACCGCTCACAGAGTGAAGGTGGGATAATCTGCATATAACGCGCTAACACGATAGTATCGGCATCATAGCGCTGAATAATATCTTCCATTTCGGCAAAGGCTGATGCCTTGTTATTTTTATCTACGGGTACATAGTGAAAAGGGATACCGTGCCACTCAACCATACTGCGTAAATTTTCGTGGTTAGAAATCACACAGGGAATATCGCAATCTAACTCACCGCTATGCCAGCGATGCAATAAATCCGCCAAACAATGGGAAGCGTGACTGGCTAGCAACAGTACTTTTTGTTTAACCAGTGAGTCGCGGATATACCACTTCATTTTAAATTCGGCTGCAATTGATTCAAACCGTTGGCGGAAGGTATCTAGATCACAAGTCAGCGTGTCTGCATTAATCACACAGCGAATAAAAAACCAGTTGCTATCGATATCGGTATGGTTATTGGCTTCCAGCAGGGAGCCACCCTGCTCGGCGATAAACTGGGTCACTCTGGCGACTATACCAACCTGATCGGGACAAGAGATTATTAGACGATAAGTAGCTGCCGATAAATCACTCATAACAACGCTGGATACCCCATATAATTAATTTAATCAGAACCATACAGTATCCTAACAGAAACATTGAGGCGATAACTTTTTAGTTATACGCAATCACTTGCTAGCTCTCAACCCTATGGTCATATTGAAAACCGGTCGATCTGAATGATGATCATAGCGATCGGCAACAAAGTAACCTTCTCTCTCAAACTGAAAAGCCGCTTCTGGCTCAACATCAGCCAGTGCGGGTTCAACCCAGCAGTTTTCTAATACCGACAGCGAATCAGGATTGACATATTCAATAAAATCTTGATCACCGCTATCAGGTGCTTCATTAATAAAAAGACGCTCGTACTTACGAACTGTTGCCTGCCTACCCTGGGTAGCAGAAACCCAGTGGATAACGCCACGCGGCTTAATGCCCTCTGGCGGACTTTCACCGACAGTATTAGGCACTAACGAGGCAATAATAGTTTGTATAGCACCTTGCGCATCTTTAATAACCTGATCGGCCTTAATCACATAGGCACTGCGCAAACGAACATACTCACCATAAACCAGTCGTTTGAATTTTTTACGACCCAAGGTGGTATCTTCACTAAAATCCGCACGATCAATATATAGCTCTTTGGTAAAAGGCAAATCTCTACCACCCAATTGCTCTTTGGCTGGATGAATCGGCGATGTAACCATTTGCATATCACCCTCGATATGCTGTTCAAAGTTGCTGATAATTAACTTAACTGGATTCAATACGCACATAGCTCTGGGCGCATTGTCATTTAAATCTTCGCGAATATAAAACTCAAGCTGCGCCATATCGACAATACCATCGGTTTTGGCTACTGCCAGACTCTGACAGAAGTTACGGATCGCAGCCGAACTATAACCACGGCGACGCATACCCGAAATGGTCGGCATTCTTGGATCATCCCAACCATTGACCACTTTATCATCAACCAATTGTTTGAGTTTGCGCTTGGAGGTGACAGTATAATTAATATTCAGACGACCAAACTCATATTGCCGAGGGGTTGCTGGCACGGGCAAATGCTCAAGCAGCCATTCATATAACGGCCTATGATCGGCAAATTCCAGCGTGCATATCGAATGACTAACGCCTTCTATGGCATCTTCCTGCCCATGAGCAAAATCGTAGGAGGGATAGATACACCACTTATCACCAGTTTGGTGATGGAATTCTTTACGGATACGGTAAAGAATGGGGTCTCGCAAATTCATATTGGAGGAGGCCATATCGATTTTGGCTCGCAGCACACAATCACCCTCTTCAAAATCGCCGGCGCGCATTTTTTCAAATAATGCTAGGTTTTCATCAGGGCCACGGTCGCGAAATGGGCTATCTTTACCCGGCGCCGTTGCCCAGCCACGATATTCACTAGCCTGCTCGGCCGTTAAATCACACACATAGGCATGACCTGTTTTTATAAGGTGAAGCGCCCAGTCATAAAACTGATCGAAATAATTAGAGGCATAGCGCACATCACCCGCCCACTGAAAGCCTAACCAGCGTACGTCCTCCTTGATAGCATCGACATACTCCTGATCCTCTTTGGCCGGATTGGTATCGTCAAAACGCAGATGACAGTCACCGCCAAAGGTTTCAGCCAGCCCAAAATTGACACAGATCGATTTGGCATGACCGATATGCAAATAACCATTGGGTTCAGGCGGGAAACGGGTAATCACCTTTCCAATTCGTCCTTCGGCCAAGTCTTGCTTGATAATAGCTTCAATAAAATTATCTGACTTGGTGCTATCAGCGCCGTTTTCTTCAACCTTACTCATGAATCGCTTGTTTCCGCAGTAGTTTTGCAGCCATATTTTGTAGC
>NZ_CAXAHB010000023.1:0-22905 GCF_963968385.1 uncultured Oceanicoccus sp. | reverse complement strand
GTCTCTGCCATGACGGTGCCCGCCAGTAGCCATAGAGCCGATAGAGTACAACTAATCGTTATACTGATAGCCGCCAGCAGGGAGCTGGGTGTTTTCCAATAACGCATAGTTAGCTTCCAGTGTTAGTTTACCTTCAGCAAACCATTGAGCAGCCAAAGGGTAGATAATATGTTCTTTGGTGAGTACGCGTTGTGCTAGTGTCTCGGCAGTATCGTCAGCGGCTATTGGTACCGCTGCCTGAATAATCGCCGGACCGCCATCGAGTTCTTCGGTGACAAAATGCACGGTAGCGCCAGCATATTGGTCGCCGGCGTCAATAGCTCGTTGATGCGTATGCAGACCCGGATACTTGGGCAGTAGTGAAGGGTGAATGTTCAATAATCTACCGTGAAAATTTTGCACAAAGCCCGGTGTCAGAATGCGCATAAAGCCAGCGAGTATCACTAAATCAGGTGAGTAGGTGTCAATGCGCTGCATGAGTTCGGCATCAAAGGCTTCGCGGTTGGCAAAATCGGTATGGTCGATCAGTTCGCTGGCAATACCGGCATTGGCGGCTCGCTGCAGACCAAAAGCGCTGGGGCGATTGCTAAATACGGCAACAATCTCAGCCGGCAAACTACCATTGCTAACAGCGTCAATAAACGATTGCAGGTTTGAGCCGCCGCCGGAAATCAGAATAACCAGCTTGCAAGGTGTTGAACTGGAAGCAGATGGCGTCATGCAGTTACAGTCCCTGCAACTCGACCTGTTCTTCACCCTCAGCGGCGCTGGCGATATGGCCAATGACCCAAGGGTTTTCGCCTTGCTGTTTCAGAACGGTTAAGGCTTGGTCGGCATCACTATTGGCAACCGCTAGCACCATACCCACACCGCAGTTAAAGGTGCGATACATTTCAACCGCTTCGACATTGCCTTGCTGTTGTAGCCAATTAAACACTTCAGGCTGCTGCCAGCTTTGCAGATCAATAACCGCTTTGGTGTTGTCGGGTAAGACTCTGGGAATATTTTCCAACAAACCACCGCCGGTAATATGCGACAGTGCATTAACTGGAAGTTGTTTCATCAGCGCCAGAATCGCTTTGACATAAATTCGGGTGGGGGCCATTAAGGCCTGAGCCAGCGTTTTATCGCCAGTGCTTGCAGTTAGATCAGCATCGCTGACTTCAATAATTTTCCGAATCAGGGAATAGCCGTTGGAGTGGGGGCCAGATGAGGCCAGGCCAATTAAGGTATCACCGGTGCTGACTTTAGAGCCATCAATAATCTCGCTTTTTTCGGCAACACCGACACAGAAACCGGCCAGATCATAGTCTTCGCCTTCGTACATGCCCGGCATTTCAGCGGTTTCGCCGCCGACTAATGAACAGCCGGATAATTCACAACCTTTGCCGATACCCTCAACCACAGCGGCAGCAGTATCAACATTCAGCTTGCCGGTAGCATAATAATCGAGGAAAAACAGAGGCTCGGCCCCTGCAACAATCAAATCATTGACACACATAGCCACAAGATCGATTCCGATGGTGTCGTGAATACCCAAATCCATTGCCAAACGTAATTTTGTACCCACGCCATCGGTACCTGAGACCAGTACCGGCTGTTTGTAGCCTTCAGGAAGTTCACACAGCGCGCCAAAGCCGCCTAGCCCCGCCATGACCTCAGGGCGTCGAGTACGCTTGGCAACATGTTTGATGCGATCAATCAGGGCATTGCCGGCATCAATATCTACACCGGCATCTTTATAGCTCAAGGATTGCTTGGAATTTTGTTCGCTCATAGCTTGCTGGGCTCTTGAATGGTCTTGGTTAGAGGCCGCCGCCAAGGCAGGGGCTTATTTATAGGCGCGCTATTTTAGCTTGAATGCCGCTCGAGTACGACTATAAATTAGACTTGTTCCCGCGAATCGCGATCAAAGCTGTACTGGCCGTATCAGATTGCTACAATGCGCTGCATAACTTATTGTCTGTGGCATCTTTGTACCATAAAAAGTACAGAACAAATTATTGGTTTGGGAAGAGCTATCTTGGTGTTTCAATTAAATACTAGCCGCTATTTAGGCCTGATTTATGGCCTGCTGTTGTCGCTTTCTGCCAGTGCCGAGCAGGTGGACGGTTTGTATGATGTTGCCGTGGCTGTCGACTCCCAGTCCAGGCAGGAACTGATGCGAGCCAGCCGCGCCGGGCTAAGTACCGTCTTAGTCCGTGTTTCCGGCAATGCCACACTTATCCAGCAGCCAGCGATTCAATCGGCGATTAACAAGGCCAGTCAATACACTAAACAGTTTCGATATGAACAGCGGCCAGCACTGGTCTGGGACAAAGAAAATTCAGCATCCAGCACTGCTAGCGACGATGAACAGCTTTACGCGGTGATTGAGTTTGAGCCAAAGCTGGTTGATGCAGCTTTACGCAAGGCCAATTTGCCGCTGTGGTCTGGCAATCGTCCCACGGTATTGTTGTGGATGGTGGTGGCTGAGGGTAATACCCAGCGCTTTGCCCGCGCTGATACCGATGCCGATATTCTGCAGGCTATTAATATTCATGCCCAGCGTCGGGGTCTGGCGATCAAACTTCCGGCGCTAGATTTAGAGGATATGGTGGCCGTTTCCACCCAACAACTGTGGCAGTTAAATAACTTCCGCGCCGATCAAGCAGCAGAGCGCTATCGGGCCGACACGGTATTACTGGGTCGGGTTACCCGTTTAACCAACGGCGAATGGCTGGGCCGTTGGCGTTATTCCTTTGCCGGTCAGCAGTTGAGTTTTGATGCCGAAGCGGTGAATGCCAGTGATTATATTGCCACCGCCATCGATCAAGTTGCAGAGTTGCTCGCTGAGCAATACGCTATTGCGCCGGTAACGATTGCCGATAATGGGGTGCTGATGCGACTCCGCGGTGTCGATAATTTTATTAAATACGCCCGTGCAATTAGCTATCTGGAATCGGTTGCCGCGATTCGCCATGCCAATGTGCTGAGTATAGAGGGCGATGACATTATTGTTCGGCTGGTGGCCGATGGTTTGTTAAGCCAGTTAGAACAATCTTTCGCGTTGGATAAACGCATAAAGCCACAGCTGCAGGATAGCGATCGTTATCAAGGTCGTTATCCCATTGCGCTAGATTACACTTGGCCTTCTTCTTGAACCACGCTGGGAATAGCATCATGACAAATAGACAACAGCTAGGGTTGCTGTCAGTGCTGGCCTTTCTAACACTGTTTTTTTGGTTGTTAGAACCTATTCTGATGCCGTTTATGGTCGGTATCTTATTGGCCTATTTAGGTGACCCACTGGCCGATCGATTAGAAGCATATGGGCTGGGACGCACCTTGTCGGTGACGCTGGTTTTTATCGGCTTAAGTTCGCTGTTAGTGATATTGGTGTTTCTAACGATTCCACTGTTGGGGCGGCAATTGGATTTGCTGGCGACAAAAATACCGCAGTGGTTACATGCCTTGCAGAATATTATTATCCCATGGATGCAGCAAACACTGGATTTACCCGCAGATAGTTTACCTATGACACCATTTAAAACCGTACTCACTGAAAACTGGACTTCAGCTGGCGGTTTGGTCGGTGACTTATGGGGCAAGATTGCTGGCTCAAGTATGGCGATGCTGGCTGGCTTGGCCAATTTGGTGTTAATACCGGTGGTGACTTTTTATCTATTGCGTGATTGGGATATTTTGATGGGCCGGCTGCGTGATTTACTACCTCGTTCAATCGAACCAACGGTTGTTCATTTGGCTTCGCAGTGTGATGAGATTTTGGGCGCCTTTATTCGCGGTCAGCTTTTGGTGATGTTAGCGCTGGGCATTATTTACAGTGTTGGGCTGAAATTTATCGGTTTGGATTTGGCATTGATTTTAGGTTTAATCGCCGGTCTAGCCAGTATTGTGCCTTATATGGGGTTTATCGTTGGGATTGCCGCCGCCGGCATTGCAGCCTGGTTTCAGTTTCATGAACTCTCTATGTTGTTAGCAGTGGGGGGTGTCTTTGCCGTTGGCCAGCTATTAGAAGGAATGGTACTGACGCCGCTGTTAGTGGGCGATAGAATCGGCTTGCATCCTGTTGCAGTGATTTTTGCGATTATGGCGGGTGGCCAGTTAGCCGGTTTTAGCGGTGTGCTACTAGCGCTTCCGGTGGCTGCAGTGATTATGGTGTTGTTGCGTTATGCCCACGCCAACTATAAAGACAGCGAGCTTTATACGGCTGATGATTCGGCTTGATAAAAAATAGATTATACGATTTATGAGTTTTTCGTTTGAACAATTACCGCTAGCAGTTCAGCTGCGCGATGATACTACCTTTGATAATTTTTATACTGGTGATAATGCCTTGCTACTGGAAACTTTACGCGCGCAATTAACCGGGGGTGAGCGTTATGTTTTTTTATATGGCAACCGTGGTGCCGGTCGCAGTCATTTATTGCAGGCGGCTTGTCATCAGGCCAGCGAAGCGGCGTTATCTTCGGTGTATTTGCCTTTAGGTGAGTTGCGTGATTATCCACCGCAGACTTTATTTGAAGGGCTTGAGCAGTTATCGCTGGTTTGTCTGGATGATATTGATCAGGTGATGGGTGATAAGACTTGGGAACAGTCGTTATTCCATTTGTTTAATCGTTTACAGGATCATCAGGTTAGTTTGATTGTCAGTGCCAATAGTGCCGTGCGGGCATTAAATATCGCTTTGGCAGATTTGCAATCGCGGTTAAGTTGGGGAGCGGTGTTTCAGTTAAAAAACCTTAGCGACCAACAGCGTATTGCGGCTATTCAATTGCGGGCTGAACGTCGCGGGCTTGAATTAAATGATGAGGTGATGCAGTTTATTTATCATCGGGGTCAACGCGATATGGAAGCGCTGTTAGTTGTGTTGGCTAAGTTGGATCATGCCTCTTTAAAGCAGCAGCGACGGCTGACGGTGCCCTTTGTTAAAGATGTTATGGGCTGGTAGTGTTTTCACAAGCCATCACTAGCGTTATGACTTGTGATATTTAACTATTGAGTTAACGATTAGTTATTCGCGTGTAACTCTTCATTTAACTCAACCGCTGATTGATTGGTTAGGCATTCCACCGCACCGTTAGTCGAGTTTCTACGGAATAATAAATTCGACTTACCTGCCAAATCACGCGCTTTAACACGATCAACGGCCTTATTTTGATCATCCAAGACAGTGACCTTGGTGCCGGCAGTTATATAAAGACCTGACTCCACAGTACAGCGATCACCTAGCGGAATGCCAGTACCGGCGTTGGCACCTAATAAACATTCTTTGCCGACAGAAATAATAATATTACCCCCGCCAGACAGCGTACCCATGGTTGAGCTGCCACCGCCTAAATCCGAACCTGAGCCGACAAATACGCCGGCAGAAATACGGCCTTCAATCATCCCCGGTCCATCAGTGCCGGCATTAAAATTCACAAAGCCCTCATGCATAATCGTGGTGCCTTCACCAATATAAGCCCCCAATCTCACTCTGGCGGTATGGGCAATGCGTACACCGGCTGGAACCACATAGTTAGTCATCTTGGGGAATTTATCGACGCAGTCTACATTGAGTAGTTCGCCATTAAGGCGAGCTTCAAGTTGCGCCTGTGATAATTCTTCCAGATCAATTGCACCTTTATTGGTCCAGGCGACATTGGGTAGTACGCCAAATAAGCCGTTAAGGTTAATTTCGTGAGGCTTGACCAAACGGTGTGAAAGCAGTTGCAGCTTTAAATAGCCTTCGGGTACCGAGGTCGGATTATCATCCGTAGCAAGAATGGTTGCGACTAGAGGTTTGGTGCTAGCTTTAAAGCGGTTAACGATAGCCGCCTGTTCTTGTTGGTCAGCGGCAGTTAAGGCTGACTCCAGCGTATCTAGTTGATCTTTATCCACCGCAATAATTTGATTGCCGCCGTTATAATTCAGGCTGGTGCAGAGTGTTTCGGTTAAGGCCGCATCGGGCTTAAGCACAGGTTGGGGGTAAAATACTTCCAGCCATTCACCTTTGCTGTTTTGGGTGCCTAGACCTAATCCAATACTAAAAATTTGTTCACTCATGAGTTACCTGCAAATAAAAAAATGATTTGAAAATTTAAAATAAATCCTGATAAAGCTTGGCATTAAAGCCGACGGTAAATTCACCGTTTCTATCCAGTAGCGGGCGTTTAACCAACGTGGGATTGGCCAAAATAGCGGCTATGGCTGTTTTTTCGTCCATGATATTGCGCTGCTGTTCGCTGAGTTGTTTCCAGCTGGTGCTGCGTTTATTGACCACGGTATCCCAACCCAGTTGAGCTATCCAGGCTTTAATTTGCTGTTGCTTGATAGGGGCTTCACGGAAGTCGTGAAATTGATAGTCGATAGTGTTGGCATCCAGCCATTTGCGCGCTTTTTTTACGGTATCGCAGTTTTTAATGCCGTAGAGTGTGGTCACGGGGTTGCTCGGCCTTATTGGATTATCGATTGGAATATCAAAGCACGGCAGGATAGCAGATTATTGGCTTGGAGTGGAGGGTGTTAGTGCACAATACTGCCAACAGCAGTATCAAGCTTTTTTGGTTTTTTTGGGTTTTGTTCGGTTGGGGTAGCACTGGGTGCAAATATCACAGACCGTGCCATCGCAACCTCGGGCACTGCAGTATTCTCTGCCATAGTAAATAATTTGCAAATGCAGGGCGTTCCACTTCTCGATTGGAAACAGGCGCTTTAAGTCTTTTTCGGTCTGGCTGACATTTTTGCCGCTGGTTAGCCCCCAGCGTTGTGCCAGGCGATGGATATGGGTATCCACTGGAAAGGCGGGCACACCAAAGGCCTGTGACATCACCACGCTAGCAGTCTTATGGCCGACGCCGGGTAGTTCTTCCAGTGCATCCATATCCTGCGGTACTTCACCGTTATAGCGTTCCACCAGCATTTGGGACAGTGTTTTGATGGCTTTGGATTTTTGCGGCGAAAGGCCACAGGGTCGAATAATGGCTCTAATGTCCTCGACTTTTTTCTTCGCCATATCAAAGGGGTTGTCTGCCAATTTAAACAGGGCGGGGGTAACCTGATTAACTCGTTCATCGGTACATTGGGCTGATAACAGTACCGCGACCAGTAAAGTGTAGGGGTCTTTATGATCCAGCGGGATAGGCTGGGTGGGATACAGTGATTGCAGCTTTTGCTGGATATAGTCAACCCGCTGTTTTTTTAACATGGTGTTTATCCACTAGCGTCAGCTATTGCCGACTCGTTCGGAGTAAGATGTTTTAGAAATGTCTTGATACGTTTTGCCGCCGTGATGCACTCGTCCAACGGTGCCACCAAGGCCATTCTGATATGGTTTTCGCCTGGGTTAAAACCATCAACCGTTCTGCCGATATAGCGACCGGGCAGTACCGTAATATGTTGTTGGGCAAATAGCTGTTGGGCAAAGTCGGTATCACTGATGGGCGTTTTTGCCCATAAATAAAAGCCGGCATCCGGTTTCGATACCTCTAAATCATCACCCAGAATCGTTAATACCGCATCAAATTTGCTGCGATACTGATCGCGGTTATGTTTAACATGTTGCTCGTCGGACCATGCGGCAATACTCGCCAATTGGTGCTGAATTGGCATGGCGCAACCGTGATAGGTGCGGTAGAGCAAAAACGGTTTGAGGATATCGGCGTCGCCGGCGATAAAGCCGGAGCGCAGTCCGGGCAGGTTTGAGCGTTTTGATAAGCTGTGAAAAACGACGCAGCGTTTATAATCGTTTCGACCTAGTTCACTGCAAGCCTGCAATAAACCGACTGGAGGTCGTTGTTCATCAAAATACAGTTCGGAGTAGCACTCATCGCTGGCAATAATAAAATTATGCTTATCGGCAAGGGCGATCAGTTTGTGCAGGGTGTCACTGTCAAATACTGCGCCGGTAGGGTTGCCTGGTGAGCAGATAAATAATAACTGGCAGCGTTGCCAGATAGCATCGTCTACCGCATCAAAGTCGGGAATAAAATGATGTTGCTGCAAGCAGGGTAAAAAATAAGGTTCGGCCCCAGCTAAAAATGCCGCGCCTTCATAGATTTGGTAAAAAGGATTGGGGGTAATGATGAGTGGATTATCGTCGCGGGTTTTATCAATAGCGGCTTGGGCAAAAGAAAAAATGGCTTCGCGGGTGCCGTTGACCGGAATAATATGACGTTGCGGATCAATGCTATTGGGTGCCAGCTTAAAGCGGCGGGTTAACCATTGACCAATCGTTGCGCTCAATTCAGGCAGGCCTTTGGTTGAGGGATATTTGGCCAGTTTATCCATATTGTCTTGCAAACTTTGTGTTACAAAATCCGGCGACTGGTGTTTGGGTTCGCCGATAGATAAGGCGATAGGCGATAAGTGCTCTGGTGGCGTTACAGTTGCCTTTAGGGCATTGAGTTTTTCAAACGGATAAGGCTGTAATCGATGTAAATCCGGATTCATAGTCAGGTCTGTTCTCTAATTTATTAAGCGCCGAACAATTAAGCACCGAACAATTAAGCACCGAACAATTAAGCGGCCGCTTTTTCATCCAGTTCTTTGCATATCGCTGCTTGAATGGCGGCGCATAATGTTGGGTCTTCAATCGGTTGTTGATGTTGGTCGGTAATAAAAAACACATCTTCAACCCGTTCACCCAAGGTGGCAATCTTGGCGTTCTGTAATTGTATGTTGTAATCGAAAAATATTTTTCCGATATGGGCTAATAATCCCGGGCGATCCGGTGTGATCACTTCCAGTATGCTATGAGTGCCTGAACTATCGGTTACCAAAGTCGTGCGAGTCGGCACAGAAAACAAACGCATTTTCCTGGGCGTGCGACGCTGCATAAAGTCAATATAGTCAGTTGTTTGTTTGATATGCTCGATCAGGAAGGTTTTAATTTGTTCGATTCTGTTTGAATCGTCACCAATTGGCTGACCATTATTATCCAGCACATAAAAAGTATCCAGAGTAAAACCGGTACCAGAATTATAGATACGGGCATCCTGGATATTCAGATCCAGTTGCTCAAGACCGGAGGCCAATAATGCAAATAAGGTATCCTGATGACGGGCGTGAATAAAAATTTGTGTCGCCCCTTCAAAGTCCAGATCGCTGCTTTCTTTCAGTAATACACAGGGGGTGTCGGTATCATTGTGCTGGCTGATGGCTTCGGTATGCCAGACGATATCGTTGACTTTCTCGCGCAAAAAATAATCTTCGCCGGTTTTGCCCCAAACTTCATGGATTTCATCTTCGGTAAATCCCAGATTTTCCAGTTGTTCAATGGCTGCGTTTTGGGTATCCCGAATCCAGTCGGCTTTATCAATAGGTTTTTCTAAACCGCGACGCAGTACTCGCTTGGTTTCTGCATAAAGTTGACGCAGTAAAGACGCGCGCCAGCTATTCCAAAGGTTAGGGTTGGTAGCATTAATATCTGCCACGGTTAACGCATAGATATAGTCTAGGCGAGTTTGGTCAGCCACCACTTGAGCAAATTCGACGATTACATCGGGGTCGGAAATATCTTTTCGCTGCGCTACCGATGACATCAGTAAGTGATGTTCCACCAGCCAGCAAACTAAATTGGCATCATGTTTACCCAATTGATGGCGCTCGCAAAAATGCCGTGCATCAATAATGCCCAGTGTCGAGTGATCGCCACCACGGCCTTTGGCAATATCGTGATATAAGCCGGCAATATAGAGTAATTCTACTTTAGGCAGGCGTTTAACCACCCGTGCTGCTACCGGATATTTTTTCTGGGATTCTTCATAGTGAAAGCGGCGCATATTTTTTACCACTTCCATAATGTGTGCATCGACTGAATAAATATGGAACAGGTCATGCTGCATCTGGCCGATAATTTTGCCAAATTCCGGCAGGTATTTGCCCAGCACGCCAAAGCGCAACATCCGCCGCAGTTGCAAGGCGACTTTGTGGGGAGAGCGCAGTATTTCGATAAAGGCGCGGGTATTGCGCGGGTCGCTACGAAAGTTGTCATCAATCAGGTGGCGGCTTAACCGGATCAGACGAATGGTGGAGGCACGGGCACCATCAATATCTGGGTTTTGCGCCATCAGTTCAAAAATTTCCAGCAGGGCCGATGGGTTGTTTTCAAATACGTTATCATCGGTCACTTCAATATGGCCGTTGCGAACCTGAAAGCGTGAATTAATCTTGTAGATATTTTCTGCTTCAGCGGCGCGCAAAATGGTTTCATCAAAATGCTGCATCAGCACATCATTCAACTCGCCCAGTGATAATGCCCAACGATAGTAATATTGCATAAATCGCTCAACTGCCATTTTTGCATCGTCATCATCATAGCCAAACATTTTTGCCAGCGTGCGCTGGTGGTCAAACAGCAGGCGATCTTCTTCGCGTCCGGTAATCATATGCAGGGCGTAACGCATGCGCCACATAAAATCCATACCGCGGTTGAGTATGTCCAGCTCTTCAGTGCTTAAAAAACCCTTTTCGGTTAACTCTTCTATTTTGTTGATGGAAAAATGTCGTTTGGCTATCCAGCTGATCATCTGGATATCGCGCAGTCCGCCGGGGGAGTTTTTTACATTCGCTTCCAGCACATATTCACTGTTGCCGTGTTTTTGGTGGCGGGCAATTTGTTCGTCCCATTTGGCGCGAAAAAATTGCTGACTGTTCCACAGCTTATCGGTGCTGATACCTGTCATGATGGTGTTATGCAGCTGCGCTTCGCCACATAGAATGCGAGATTCCATTAAGTTGGTAACCACGGTGATATCTTTTTCTGCTTCCTGTAGGCATTCATCGATAATGCGAACGCTGTGGCCAATATCCAGATTAATATCCCAAAGCAGGGTAATAAAGTCGCTAATATGTTGCTGTAGTTCTGTCACAGCAGGCTCATCCTTTAACAGAATAAGCAGATCGATATCAGAGTGCGGATGCAATTCACCCCGGCCATAGCCGCCAACTGCAATCAGGGAGATATTATGTTGGTCGCCCCAGTCAAAGCGCTGCCAACAAGCTTTGAGCAGTTGATCGATAAAGCTAGCGCGGGCCCAGATCAGTTCGCGAATATAAACGCCCTGTTGATATTGCTGATGCAAAAAGTCGGTGGTGCGTTCAATATTTTTTTTCAATAAGGGAATGGGTGACTTGGCGCTTTTTAAGGCTTGGGTAAAAAGCTCAGGATCAAAAACTGTCGCCGGAATGGAAAAAGGCTGCTCGCTCATATTTGCAGTATCTACCTTAAGTTTACTGATATTGTCGGGTTTAGTTTTTAAGTTTAGCCTTTAAAATAAGGCTCATCTTTACGGGCGGTTAATACATCGACGCCATCTGCGGTAATAGCGAGGGTGTGTTCCCACTGGGCTGATGGACGGCTGTCTTTGGTGGTGACGGTCCAGCCATCTTTTTTATTCAGTTTAACATGGCGTTTACCGGCATTAAGCATCGGTTCAATGGTAAATGTCATACCTTGTTCCAGTACTAGCCCAGCGCCTTTTTTGCCGTAGTGCAGTACCTGTGGCTCTTCATGAAATACCTCGCCAATACCGTGACCGCAATATTCCCTGACCACCGAGTAGTAGTTGGCTTCGGCATGCTGTTGAATAACATGGCCAATATCGCCAAGGGTGGTGCCGGGGCGCACAATATCGATTGCCTTGTAGAGACATTCTTGGGTAATCGAGACTAACCGCTGGTTGTGTTTTAACGGTTCGCCAATATGGAACATCTGGCTAGTATCACCGTGAAAGCCATCTTTGATCACGGTGATATCAATATTGATAATATCGCCATTTTTGAGAATTTTTTTCTCTGAGGGGATGCCGTGGCAAACCACTTCGTTAACCGAGGTGCAGATGGACTTGGGAAAGCCATGATAATTTAGCGGTGCTGGAATAGCCCGCTGAGTGTTAACAATATAGTCATGACAGATTCTGTCCAGCTCACCGGTACTGATGCCGGCTTGTACCGACGGCGCGATCATTTCCAGCACTTCGGCGGCCAGACGGCCGGCTACTCGCATTTTCTCGATTTGATCGGCAGTTTTAATCGCGACACTCATGATTTTTGTTTCTAACTCGTTGATATTTAATGAAAATAATGCAAAGGCAATAGTGGGTTATGCCATCGGTTGGCTATTGTAAACCAAGCTTGTTGGCAATAGCCAAAGTTATCTTCATTGTTTGGAGCAGAACCTGAGGCAGAACTTGGGGGATAATTTGGGGATAAATTGACACAAAAACAGCGCTTTAGCTTTAAGTCATCAGGGTGTTGTGGTATAAAGCGCGCACTCAAATTTAGGGTCAGGCTACAGCGCAGTCAATAGCTAACAGTCTGATGCTGCTTTTGAGAAAAAACGATTAACTAAATCCGCACATAGACCGTCACATGAGTCAGGGTGCCCCCAACGGTTAAATAACGCCGAGCAAGGGTTGATGAATGGGGTTTATGGAGGCCTAACCCGTATATAAAGGTAACTATATGACAACTCAAGTAAGCATGCGTGACATGTTGCAGGCTGGCGTCCATTTTGGTCATCAGACTCGCTACTGGAACCCCAAAATGGGCGAGTACATTTTCGGTGCTCGTAACAAGATCCATATCATCAATCTGGAGCATACCGTTCCAGCTTTCAACGACGCTTTGGCCTTCATTCAAAAGCTGTCTGTGGGCAAAAACAAAATTCTATTTGTCGGCACCAAGCGTGCTGCCAGTAAAATCATCCAAGAGCAGGCTATTCGGGCCGGCCAGCCTTATGTTAGCCACCGCTGGTTGGGCGGTATGTTAACTAACTACAAAACCATTCGCGGTTCCATCAAGCGTCTGCGCGAGCTTGAAACCCAGCAGTCAGACGGTACTTTCGAGAAGTTGACCAAGAAAGAAGCACTGATGCGTACCCGTGCGATGGAAAAATTAGAGCGCTCTATTGGCGGTATCAAGGATATGGGTGGCTTACCCGATGCCTTATTCGTCATCGATGTTGATCAGGAGCGTATCGCCATTCAAGAAGCTAACAATCTGGGTATACCAGTTATTGGTATCGTCGATACCAATGGTGATCCAGATGGTGTGGATTATGTAATTCCGGGTAATGATGATGCGATCCGCGCTATCAAGCTTTATGCCACGGCAGTTGCCGATGCCATTTTGGCCGGTAAGGGTGCTGACGCGCCTGTATCAAAAGATGAGTTTGTTGAAGAAACTCCAGCTACAGAAGCCGAACCTGAAGTACCAGCTGCTGAATAAGTTCAGTAACCAGCAGCATTAAAAGGGGGCTGAGCCCCCTTTTTTGAGACCTTTTTTTAGTTTTATGTGCTTTACCTTCGCGTCTTTCGCGGTTTAGTACATGTGTTAGAGGATAAGACGATGGCAGCTATTTCTGCAAAAATGGTTAAAGAATTACGTGACCGCACCGGTCTTGGCATGATGGAGTGCAAAAAAGCACTGACTGAGGCCGATGGTGATATTGACGCAGCAATTGAAGAGATGCGTAAAAACAGTGGTATGAAAGCGGCTAAGAAAGCCGGTCGTACCGCCGCTGAAGGCGTTGTTGCGGTTAAGGTAGCCGACGATGGTAGCTACGGTTTAATGATCGAAGTGAACAGTGAAACCGATTTTGCTGCTCGTGACGAAGGTTTATTGGCCTTTGTTGCCACAGTGACTGACAAAGCTTTTGCCGGCAAGCAAACCGATATTGACGCATTAATGGATGGTGAATTAAGCACTGCTCGTGAAGCCCTAGTGCAGAAAATTGGCGAAAATATTACTGTTCGTCGCAGTGTTGTGCTTGAGTCAGACGGTGTTGTGGGTAGCTACTTGCACTCCAATAATCGTATTGCGGTAATGGTTTCGCTACAAGGTGGCGATGCTGAGCTAGCTAAAGACATTGCTATGCATATTGCGGCGGTTAATCCTCAGGTTATTCGTTCTGAAGATATGCCAGAGGAAGTGGTCAATAAAGAAAAAGATATCATCAAGGCGCAGCCGGATATGGAAGGCAAGCCAGAGGCTATTGTTGAGAAAATGATGATTGGTCGTATCCAGAAGTTCCTGAAAGAAAACAGCTTGGTTGATCAGCCTTTTGTTAAAGATCCTGAAGTGACTGTTGGCCAGTTGGCTAAAAATGGCGGCGCTGAAATTCTGTCCTTTGTTCGCTACGAGGTAGGTGAGGGAATTGAAAAGGATGAGACAGATTTTGCAGCTGAGGTTGCCGCTCAATTGAACGGTTGACCGCAGTTGTTAAAAGGGGGCCACAGGCCCCCTTTTTTCTATCTGGCTGTTATACAATCGCGCACTGTAACTTTTTGCTGTAGGAGTTTTTATGCCAAGCACCGATAAAAAATATAAACGTATTTTGCTAAAGCTCAGTGGTGAGGCCCTAGTGGGTGAAGAGGGTTTTGGTATTGATCCCAAAGTGCTGGACCATATGGCGCTGGAAATTGGTCAGTTGGTGGGGATTGGTATTCAGATAGGTCTGGTTATTGGCGGTGGTAATCTATTCCGCGGTGCCTCCTTACAAAAAGCCGGTTTAGACCGAGTCACCGGTGATCATATGGGTATGTTGGCAACAGTGATGAACGCCTTGGCGATGCGCGATGCCTTGGAGCGTGCCAATATTCCATCCCGCGTGATGTCATCTATCCCTATGAGTGGCGTTGTCGATCACTATGATCGTCGTAAGGCGATGCGTTTTTTAGAGAGTGGTGAAGTGGTTATTTTCTCAGCCGGTACCGGCAACCCGTTTTTTACTACTGATTCGGCGGCTTGTCTGCGCGGTATCGAAGTAGAGGCTGAGCTAGTCCTGAAAGCGACCAAGGTCGATGGTGTTTACACCGCTGATCCAATGAAGGATCCTGCTGCCACCAAATATGATCAATTGAGTTATGATGAAGTGCTGGATAAGAAGCTTGAGGTGATGGATTTAACGGCTATCTGTTTATGCCGCGATCATCAAATGCCATTGCGCGTTTTTGAAATGGAAAAGCCCGGGGCTTTGCTAAATATTGTTAATGGTGGCAACGAAGGCACTTTGGTTGCTGGCTAGCAAATATTGATACAACACTGAATTAAGTCGATAAAAATAGTAAGTTGGGAGACGTTCTGTGATTGAAGAACTAAAACAAGATGGTGAAGAACGGATGGCCAAAACTTTGGTTGCTCTGGGTGCCAGCTTAAACAAAATTAGAACAGGTCGTGCGCATCCGAGTATTTTGGATGGTATTCGCGTGTCTTACTACGGCTCTGATACACCGCTTAGTCAAGTGGCGGCGATCAATGTGGAAGACGCTCGCACACTCTCAGTTGTACCATGGGAAAAAAATATTGTGCCCGATGTTGAAAAAGCGATTATGAAATCTGATCTGGGTTTAAATCCTTCCACCGCCGGCGCCGTTATTCGCATCCCTATGCCGATGCTTACCGAAGAAACCCGTAAAGGTTTTACCAAGCGGGCCAAACAAGAGGCAGAACAATCTCGCGTTTCTGTGCGCAATATCCGCCGCGATATTCTGGCGGATTTAAAAGAGTTGCAAAAAGATAAAGAAATTTCTGAAGATGAAGAGCGTAAAGCGCAGGATGAGGTGCAAAAAATTACCGATCGCTTTATTGCTGAAATAGATAAAATTCTGGCCGCTAAAGAAGCCGATCTCATGGAAATATAAACGGTTTTTGGTCTATTTCTGCCACCGAGGGTATAACACTTTTGAGGGTGTTTTTTAACGATTATGTCTGACTTATCTGTTCCCCAGATTTTTGACGAAGTGCCCCGACACATTGCGATTATTATGGACGGTAATGGCCGCTGGGCAAAGCGTCAGGGTAAGTCCACCTCTGTGGGGCATAAGGCCGGTGTTGAAACCGTGCGTACCGTGCTGCAGCTGGTTAAAGACAACGGCATAAAGATTGTTACCCTGTTTGCTTTTAGTAGCGAGAACTGGCAGCGACCCAGCTTGGAAGTCAAAGCATTAATGGCGTTGTTTTCCACTTATTTAAAAAACGAAATTCAGCAACTGCATCAAGATGGTGTCTGCGTTCGTTTTATTGGCAACCGCCAACGCTTTAATGGCAGTCTGATTGAGCAGATGGACTATGCTGAGCAATTAACGTCAGATAATACCGATACAACACTGGTGATTGCTGTAGATTATGGCGGTCAGTGGGATATCGCCAATGCGGCCAAGCAGCTAGCTGAGCAAGTTAAAGCTGGCACCCTTGAGCCAGGGCAAATTGACGAAACTTTATTGGAGCAATATATCGCTCTCGCTGATTTGCCAAAGCCGGATCTATGTATTCGTACCGCCGGTGAGCAACGTATGAGTAATTTTTTATTGTGGCAAATGGCTTACTCGGAATTTTTCTTCACCGACACCTTATGGCCGGATTTTGGCGAGCGGGAAATGCAGGCTGCATTGGCCAGTTATAAGCAGCGAGATCGTCGCTACGGTGGGCGTGAAGAAGACCCAGATCAACCACTGACAGAGGTAAATTAAGCGTGCTAAAACAACGGGTCATCACTGCCGTTATTATGATTTCACTGATCGGGGCCGGTATTTTTCTATTGCCGCCTCTGGGTCTGGCAGGCTTGATAGCGGTGCTTGTTGTTATCGCCGCCTGGGAGTGGGCTGCACTAGCCGGTCTAACCGGTTTTATCAGTCAATTATTTTTTAGCCTTTCGGTGGCGATCTTAATGCTACTGTCTGCCAGCTATACCCAGATTTTTGGCGCCGCTACAAACTGGGAAAATGTCCGCGATATTCTTGGTTTGGCTTGTCTATGGTGGGCGATTGCCTTGTTGTGGGTAAGAAGCTTTCCCGGCAGCGCCATCATTTGGCGTGCTACACCGATGCGCCTGCTGATGGGCTACCTGACGCTGGTGCCGGCTTGGTTGGCATTGGTTTATCTGCGTGTTCACAGCCAGGGTATTGCTTTGATTTTTATCCTTATTGCGCTGGTTGCGGCCGCGGATATCGGTGCTTATTTCTGCGGTTTGCGCTGGGGTAAAGCCAAACTAGCACCCAATGTCAGCCCAGCTAAATCTTGGGCGGGTTTTTGGGGTGGACTTGGCGCCAGCACCAGTTTGATGATGGTGTTGTGGTGGTTGTTTGCCGATCAGGCATATAGTCTGCCCGCCGTGTTAGCAGTGGCGATAGTCACGGCATTGGCTTCAGTGCTGGGCGATTTGCTAGAGAGTATGGTTAAACGTCAGCAAGGTGTTAAAGACAGTGGTCAAATATTGCCAGGCCACGGCGGCATGATGGATCGGCTGGATAGTATGACAGCCGCCGCGCCAGTATTTGCCTTGAGTTTACTGTTGGCCGGCTGGTAGAACCTGATGAACATTGATAGCGCCCCTTCAGTGCAGCAAATAACCGTACTCGGTTCTACCGGTTCTATTGGTGTTAGCACATTGGATGTTGTGGCGCGCCACCCTGATCGATTTAGCCTCTATGCGCTGACTGCCAATACCCGAGTCGATTTAATCCTTGCGCAAATCAAGACTTATCAGCCGCGTTATGCCGTGATGCGTGATGAACAGTGTGCCGAGCAATTATCACAGCAGCTGAAAGCGGCCGGTATTACCACCACTGAGGTGATGGCCGGTGAGCAGGGTCTGGTTGCGGTAGCTGGTGCTGATGTGGTCGATACGGTCATGGCTGCTATTGTTGGTAGCGCCGGTTTAGTACCTACTATGGCGGCGGTTGAAGCGGGTAAGAAAGTTCTGCTAGCCAATAAAGAATCGCTGGTTATGGCCGGTCATTTGCTAATGCAGGCGGTTGAGCGTAGCGGTGCCACCTTGCTACCCATTGATAGTGAACACAATGCCATCTTTCAGTGTATGCCTGCCCGTTATCAAACCGGTGAAAATTTGGGCTTAGCGGCCGAAGGTGTCCGTAAAATTCTACTGACCGGTTCCGGTGGTCCTTTTCGCCAAGTGCCATTGGATCAATTAGCTGCCATGACACCTGACCAAGCTTGCGCTCACCCCAACTGGGATATGGGCAGGAAAATTTCCGTCGATTCGGCGACCATGATGAATAAAGGGCTTGAATTGATCGAAGCCTGTTGGCTATTTGACACTGGCCCCGAAAATATCGATATTGTGGTTCACCCGCAGAGCGTGATTCATTCCATGGTCGAGTACAACGACGGTTCGGTGCTGGCACAGTTGGGTAATCCCGATATGCGCACCCCGATTGCCCATGCTTTGGCCTTCCCGCAGCGGATTGCCTCCGGTGTTGCCAGCTTGGATATTATCGCCACGGCACGGCTGGACTTTGAAGCGCCGGATTACCAGCGATTCCCCTGTTTACGCTTGGCCACTGAGGCGATCAAAACCGGCGCCAGTGCCATGGCTGTTCTCAATGCAGCCAATGAAATAGCGGTGCAGGCATTTTTGGATAAGCGGATTCGCTTTACTGATATCCCTGTTATTATCGAGCATGTATTGATGGCAATGCCGGTGATTGAACCCTCGACCTTAGAGCTTGTCCAACGGCAGAATTTTGAGGCGAGACAGCTTGCAGCTACATTTATTGAGGGGGACCTTAAAGTCGCTGGATAGAAAACACTTCCGATAACGACTCTCTGCTATGGAATTACTACAAACCGTTCTGATTACAGTGGCTACCCTAGGTATCTTGGTATCTATCCATGAATATGGCCATTTTTGGGTAGCACGTCGCTGTGGTATCAAAGTGTTGCGTTTTTCTGTCGGTTTTGGTCGAGCCCTATTTCGTTGGCATGATAAGCATGGCACCGAGTTTGTCATTGCCGCCATCCCCTTGGGCGGTTATGTCAAAATGCTGGATGAGCGTGAAGCTGAGGTTGCCGAGGAAGACGTGCCTTATGCTTTTAATCGCAAGCCGGTTGGTCACCGGTTGGCGACGGTAGCAGCCGGCCCTATCGCCAATTTTATCCTAGCTATTGTGGTCTATTGGTGTGTTTTTGTCGGTGGCGTGACTGGCGTTATCCCGCTGATTGGCAACGTCGAACCCGGTTCTATCGCTGAGCAGGCTAGTCTTGAACCCGGCCAGCAAATTGTTGCGGTAGACGGTGAAGCGACACCAACGATCGAAGCTTTGCATCGGCGTTTGCTACAGCGTATCGGTGAAAGTGGTCCCATCACTTTGTCGGTCAAATACCCCGATTCGGATTTAACCTATGATTCCACCGTCCAGCTAGATCAGTGGTTGGCAGGTGATGAAGCGGTTGATCTGATTGGCGGTCTGGGGATTGAGTTATATCGCCCGCCGGTTCTGGCTGTGATTGATCAGGTTATTATCGATAGTCCAGCAGAAAAGGCCGGCCTGATGGCGGGTGATAAGGTGATTGCTGCCGATAATATCGTTATCGCAGAGTGGTCAGAGTGGGTGGATTATGTCCGCGCCCGTCCCAGTCAGGCCATCAATGTGGTTTATGAGCGTGAGGGCACTGAGCTTACTACTTTGCTAACGCCCGACACCCGCTATGATAAAGATAACAAGCCCTTTGGGCAGGTTGGTGTGAGTGTGCAATGGCCCGAGTGGCCAGAGGAAATGAGACGCAGCTTTAATTACGGTGTGATTGAAGCGGTAGGCGAGGCTCTAGATCGTACTTGGTCAATGAGTGTATTTACTCTGGAGTCGATTAAAAAGATGCTAATGGGCCTTATCTCCTCGAAAAACTTGAGTGGGCCGATCACCATTGCTAAGGTGGCCTCGGCCTCAGCCAGTTCTGGTTTGGAGGCCTATCTGGGCTTTTTGGCACTGCTAAGTATCAGTTTGGGAGTGCTTAATTTATTGCCTATTCCCGTGCTAGATGGCGGTCATATTTTGTACTTTCTGGTTGAAATAATAACTGGTAGGGAAGTGCCGCTGCGTATTCAGATGCTGGGTTATCAGCTGGGTGTATTTATTATCGCCGGTGTGATGATGTTAGCGATCTATAACGATATATTGCGGCTCTAGTTAACGTTGTTACGGTAGTTGTGGGCGTAGCTACGATTAAAAAGAGTTTCTTGAAATATCTTTCAGGCTCACACATTGCCGGTAATGTCGTTTATAATGATGCGCTTGAAAACACTTAACAGCCTCAGTTCCTGAGTTATGCAAATAACTGGGACCGTTGCGGGAAATAAATTGAGTATGCTGATTGTTAATGATTGACCGCTCGCTGTGGGCACTTGGACAATCAACATTTAGCCTGAATTGGGCCGATAAAAAATTTTGGTATAAAACCTTACATGAAACGTTATTTCCTGCTGTTGTTAGTGATTGCCTTAAGCGCAGTGTCTGCCCGAGCAAGCGAGCCGTTTGTTGTTTCTGATATACGGGTTGAAGGTCTGCAGCGGATCTCTGCCGGTAGTATCTTTGCCTCTCTGCCAATCAATGTGGGTGATACTATTGATGCCGGCACTATCCGCAACAGTATTCGTACCCTTTTCCGTACCGGTAATTTTGACAATATCTATATAGCCCGTGATGGTCGCATCTTGGTGGTGACCGTAGAAGAGCGTCCTTCTATCAGCGAAATTAATATCGAGGGCAACAAGGCTATCGATACCGACTCGCTGTTAAAGGGTTTAAAAAGTGCAGGTCTAGCGGAAGGTAAAGTGTTCAAGCGCTCCACCTTGGAGGGTATGAAGATGGAGCTGACTCGCCAGTATGTCTCACAGGGTCGTTATGATGCCGGTATTGAAACCGATGTTACTGCGCTGCCCCGTAATCGCGTGGCGGTGAATATCAATATTGACGAGGGCACTACAGCTTCGATTGAGCATATTAATATTGTTGGTAACGCAGTTTATAGCGATGAAGATTTGATGGATTTGTTGGAACTCAAATCCACCGGTTGGTTATCTTGGCTGACCAGCGATGATAAATACGCCAAGGAAAAATTATCCGGCGATTTAAACACCCTTCGATCCTACTACCTCGATCGCGGTTATATTAAATTTAATATCGATTCATCTCAGGTGTCAGTGACGCCTGATCGAGAAGCGGTTTATATCACCATCAATATTATTGAAGGTGAAAAATACGAAGTGGGTGAAGTTAATTTATCGGGCGATATCGTTTTATCCGAGGAGCAGTTAGCGCCTTTAGTGTTGGTCAAAAAGGGACAAACCTTTTCCCAGGCCGCCGTCACCAGTACAGAAGAATGGCTAGCTAAACGTTTGGGTAATGAGGGCTATAACTTTGCCAAAGTTGAAGCTATTCCCGATATTAACGATACAGATAAAACGGTAGCGATTAAATTTTTTATAGATCCCGGCAAGCGTACTTATGTTAACCGCATCAATTTTGAAGGTAATATTCGTACCGCTGATGAAGTCTTGCGCCGTGAAATGCGCCAGATGGAGGGTGCTCCGGCTTCATCCGCCAATATTGAACAGTCTCGGATTCGTTTAGAGCGTCTTGGATACTTTAAACAGGCGATGATTGATACGCAGCAAGTCCCCGGCACTGATGATTTGATCAATCTGCTCTATAGTGTTGAGGAGCAATCTTCAGGCAGCATTAGTGCCAGTATCGGTTTTTCTCAGGATAGTGGTGTTTTATTTGGTGCCAATATTCAACAGGATAACTTTTTAGGCACCGGTAAAAAGGTTGGAATTGACTTAAACAAAAGTGATTATTTGACCAATCTGCGTTTTAGTTTTTTTGATCCTTATTATACCAAAGATGGGGTTAGTCGCGGTTTCTCTGTTTTCTACCGTGAGGCCGACCTCGATAAAATTAATGTCTCCCGTTACACCACTAATACCATGGGTGCCAATTTGAACTTTGGTTACCCAATTAAAGAAACCGAGCGTTTAGGTTTTAGCTTGGGTTATACCAATACTGAAATTGAAGTGGGTTCTGGTGCGGTACAGGAAATTATTGCTAGCCCGCGTTTATTTGATGTGAAGACGATTGATGATGTTGATTACTACAGGGATTATTTTATCGATCTGCCGGAGAGTGAAGAAGAGGCCCTCATCCGCTTTATAGATGATAATGGTAACGTTATAGCTGGAAATGAGGGGCTACTGTCGCCGTTAACAACGGCAGGTTTTCTGGATCAACATGGCGATACCTTTGATACTTTCTCCATTACTACCAGTTGGACGCAGTCGACGCTTAACCGTGGCCGGATGGCAACACGGGGTTCTTCACAAAGTCTATCGTTGGAATTAGCTGTTCCCGGTAGTGATCTGGAATATTATAAGTTGGTTTATAACGGTCAAATATTTTTCCCAATTACTCAATCCTGGACATTACGTCTGCGCACCGAGTTGGGTTATGGTGATGGCATAGGCGGTGATGATCTGCCGTTTTTTAACCATTTCTATTCTGGCGGTTTTGGCTCGGTTCGAGGCTTTAAAGGGAATACCCTTGGGCCGCGGAGTACGCCAGCAAAAATTTATAAAACCGGTAAAGCGACAGTCCGCAATGAAGCGGGTGATCTGGTTAACGACAACAAGTTATCCTACGTAGTTGCTAACGACGCCAATGGTGACCCGAAATTAGTATTAAATCCCTATGAAAATGACTCAAACCCCTTTGGTGGTAATATCTTGATCGAAGGCAGTGCTGAGTTATTATTTCCATTACCGTTTATTAAAGATCAGCGTTCAGTTCGCAGCGCCTTCTTTATTGATTTTGGTAACGTGTTCAGTACAAACTGTGGTCAGCTGCAAGCCAATTGTACCGACGTTGACCTAAACGAATTGCGTTACTCGGTAGGCCTTGGCCTGAGTTGGATTACCGGTTTTGGTCCATTAACCTTTAGCTATGCCAAGCCATTTAATGATAACGAACAAGACGAAACTGAAGCGTTTCAGTTTTCTGTAGGAAGAAGTTTTTAACCATTGATTCGAGGCTATGAGAGTGTTCGTTTCAAAAACTATTTTGACTTTTCAATTGCCGAGATGGAGATTTATTGTGAATAAACTGATTAAGCTAAGCCTGCTTGCCGTTG
>NZ_CAXAHB010000022.1:0-23480 GCF_963968385.1 uncultured Oceanicoccus sp. | reverse complement strand
TGAGCCGATTGTGTCACTGGAAACCGCTATGTCATAACTTACTCATATTAATGAATCCGGTCAGGCTGAAATGGTGGATATTGCAGAGAAATCTATCACCCAGCATTATGGCGCAGACAAATTATATTGGTAGCATTAAGCAGTCTGCATCGAAGTGATGCCTTTAACGCCTGCGAATTTATCATGGGCTACCTTAAAGCGCGTGCACCATTCTGGAAAAAAGAGCTAACCCCGTAGGCTGAGTGTTGGGTGGATGCCCGTGACCCAGATCACTCGGCAGCTCAACGTTGGCAGTGATAATCTTTTCAGGCTTGTGGTTTAAGATTTGTTAACCAACTGTGATCATTCTTTTTAACGAGTTGCAGTGTATAATGCCTAGCTTGATATTATTCAAAATAAATGACAACTGAACTAAGCAACAAGGTATCTTTATGGGTCTTGATAGTCACGAGTTTCGCAATGCCTTGGGAACATTTGCCACCGGTGTCTGTGTTATCACGGTCAATTCTGAAGAAAATGAGTCTTCTGGTTTGACGGTCAATTCTTTTGCCTCTGTATCCTTGGATCCGCCTTTAGTGCTTTGGAGTTTGCAGCATAACTCTGAGTGTTTTTCTGTATTTGAGCAAGCCGACAAGTTTGCCATTAATATTCTGGCCTCCGACCAAGCTGACTTATCTAGCCGCTATGCGACAAAAGGTAATCATAGGCTGGCCCCTGAGCACTACCGAATAGGTAAATCAGGTTCTGCTGTGGTTCGCGGCGTCGTCACTACTCTTGAATGTAATATCTGGGCCCGCTACCCTGGTGGCGACCATATTATTCTGGTGGGCGAGGTGACCGATATAGCCACTAACAGCAACAAACAACCGCTGTTGTATAACGCCGGTCAATACCGCGAGTTACGCTGAGGTTATTAATGAAATATTGTAGTGAATGTGGTCACACCGTTAGTCAAAAAATACCCAAGGGTGATGATCGTTTGCGTTATGTTTGCGATAACTGTGGTGCTATTCACTATCAGAACCCCCGTATTATTGTCGGCACATTACCAGTCTATGGTGATCAGG
The DNA here is from genome assembly GCF_963968385.1 of uncultured Oceanicoccus sp. Classification (NCBI taxonomy): domain Bacteria; kingdom Pseudomonadati; phylum Pseudomonadota; class Gammaproteobacteria; order Cellvibrionales; family Spongiibacteraceae; genus Oceanicoccus; species uncultured Oceanicoccus sp. The sequence continues at coordinate 22,413 of NZ_CAXAHB010000022.1, read as the reverse complement.
TTCTATTGTGTCGGCGAGCTATAGAACCGCGCAAAGGATTTTGGACTTTGCCTGCTGGTTTTATGGAAAATGGCGAAACCACCGTTGAAGGTGCAGTTAGGGAAAGCTGGGAAGAGGCCAGAGCCAGGCTCAGCAATGAAAAGCTTTATCGCTTATTTGACCTTTCTTATATCGATCAGGTGTATATGTTTTATCTTGCCGACTTGGTTGATGGAGAGTTTTCAGCAGGACCTGAAAGTCTCGATGTAAAACTGTTCAATGAGGCAGATATTCCATGGGATGAAATTGCTTTTGGCGTGGTAGTGGATACTCTAAAAGAGTTTTTTGAAGATAGAAAGAAGGGGCTGTTTCCGGTGAGAATTTCAAACACCGAGCGAACTCGGCTAAAGCGCTAATAAACGGCTTCAATTAAAACGTTCAAAACAGTATCCTGAGCAGCTTCCGTATATTATTGGTGCTGGCGGCCGAGCCGCCTACAATAGATGAAAAACAAGGCTGTCATATCTTTAGCTAAATAAACCATAGTGAGATAAAACTCAGTGGAAATTACAAGCCCATTAATCATCTTAATAGTCGCTATCGTCAGTGCCGGTCTGGGTGCAGTGATAATGGCGCTATTAAGCAAAAACCAAGTTCGGCAAGCCATGACGGAATTGAAGGCGCAGAAACTAGTGCTCGAGACTCAGTCTGAGAATAAGACCGAATTATTAGCCAAGGCTGAACAGGCTATTGCTATCAAAGATCAAGCATTGTCAGCGGCCCAGCAGCAACAGTCAGAGCTGACTGCTCAGATGGCGTCTCTGCGTACTGAGCTTGATCAGCAGCGCAATGCTGCCACTGATAAAATCAAAACGCTGGAAGAAACTCGCCAGCAACTCAGCCGCGAATTTGAATTGCTCGCCAACCGTATTTTTGACGAGAAAACCGAGCGTTTTAATAAGAACAGTAAAACTACCTTAGATACCGCGCTTAGTCCCTTAAAAGAACAGCTAAAAGATTTCAAACAGAAAGTTGAAGATGTCTACGACAAAGACAGCAAAGAACGCATCTCTTTATCCGCTGAGCTGGGACAGCTAAAACAGCTTAACCAGCAAATGAGTACCGATGCTCTTAACCTGACCAAGGCCTTAAAAGGGGATAATAAGGCCCAGGGTAACTGGGGAGAAGTGATATTAGAGCGTGTGCTGGAAGAGTCTGGCCTGCATAAAGGGCGTGAATACGAAACCCAAGTTAGCTTAAAGGCCAATGAAGGCCGTAGCCAGCAGCCGGATGTTATTATTCGCCTGCCGGAAAACAAAGACCTGATTATTGATTCCAAAGTCTCACTGGTGCACTACGAGCGCTATTGCAATAGTGAGGATAGTATTGCGCGTGAACAGGCCTTAAAAGAACATATCAATTCTGTTAGGACGCATATCAAAGGGCTCAGTATTAAAAACTATGAAGGGCTTGAAGGTTTAAGAACACTGGATTTTGTGTTGATTTTTATTCCGATTGAATCCGCTTTTATGGCGGCTTTTGAACATGATCAGGCAATGTTTCGCGATGCTTATGAAAAGAATATTATCGTTGTCGGCCCAACCACCTTGCTAGCGACACTGCGTACTATTCAAAGTATCTGGCGTTATGAACGACAGAATAAAAATGCTGAAGAAATTGCCCGTCAAGCTGGAGCGATGCATGATAAGTTTGCTGGTTTTGTGGCGGATCTGGATAAAATTTCTGATTATCTAACCAAAGCTAATCAAGCTCACGGCAGTGCAATGAATAAATTGACCACCGGTAAAGGTAATTTGGTGGCTAGTACCAAACGTTTGGGCACATTGGGTGCCAGGGTAAAAAAAGTTCTTCCGCCATCTGTTAATGGGGAAGTTAAAGATATAGAAGCGCTGCAGTCGTCCGAGGCCAGTAGTGATCCAGAAACCTAATTTAACGTACCACACTAAGTTATCTGTATATTCAAAGGAGTTTAACCCGTGACACACCCAAAAATCGGCAATATGGCCCCGGCATTTTCATTATCAGATCAGGACGGTAATCCAGTCAGTTTAAAAGACTTTAAAAATAACAAAAATGTGGTGCTTTATTTCTATCCCAAGGCAATGACACCGGGTTGTATTACGCAGGCCTGCGGTATTCGCGATAGTAAAAAAGCCTTTGCGAAGTTAGATACGGTAGTTTTGGGGGTGAGCCCTGACCCGGTAAAAAAATTGCAGGGTTTTATTGAGAAAAAAGCGCTTAACTTCACTTTGTTGTCTGATGAGGATCATGCTGTAGCTGACAAGTACGGTTGCTGGGGCATGAAGAAGTTTATGGGCCGTGAATTTATGGGCCTGATACGTACCACTTTTATTATTGGCAAAGATGGTCGTTTGCTAAAAGTGATGGATAAATTTAAAACCAAAACTCACCATGATGATGTCTTGGCTGAATTGACCGAATTACTATAAGGTCGCAGTAATTATAATTCGATAGGCTAAAGCTCGTTGTTTCTTGTTCTGTTTGAGCGCCCGCTGGTATGTGTTTTCCACAGTAAGGTCAATAATTATGCATCAGCTAGACGATTGTATTTTTTGCCAAATTGCTAACGGCCATGCACCGGCTTATAAAATCCATGAAGATGAATTGACTTGTACCTTTTTGGATATTTTTCCTGCAACACCGGGGCATTGTTTAATTATCACCAAAGAGCATTTCAGTGATATTTTTGAGGCCAAAGCTGAAGCACTGGCACAAGTGGCTAGAAATTCCGTGCTGATAACCAAAGCACTGGAGCAGGTTATCGCTCCGGATGGGCTTGGGGTTTATCAATTTAATCGCGCCTGTGCAGGGCAAACGGTTTTTCATTATCATATGCATCTTATTCCACAGTTTGAAGGCAAAAATATAGGTATTCATTCAAAGCAAGCGGGTGATCCTGATGAGTTGGCGGCATTGGCCGAGCAATTAAAGAGTGTCTTACCCTAAAAGCCACTAATGAGTTATTGGTGTAAGCAAGCTTAATATAAATTACCGTTTTTCAAATAAATAATATGAGATTTTAATCGATGGTAGATCTTCACCAATTATTAGACCCTTTTGCATCCCGTTTAGGTATTGAGACTCTATCGATGCAAGATGGTATGGCTGAATTGACAGTAGAATTAATACCTGAGTTATTAAATGCTGCGGGTATGGCCCATGGTGGCTTGATGGCTACTTTGGTTGATTGTGCTGCTGGAACTGCAGCTTTTACGGCTATGGCTGAAGATAAAATGCCAGTGACCACCGATTTCAATCTCACTTGTCTTAAGGCCTGTTTTCAAGGGTTTCTGACAGCGAAGAGCAAGGTTGTTCATCGCGGGCGACGATTAATGCACTGTGAAGTTGAGGTTTATCGTGAACAAATATTGGTTGCTAGGGGAGCTGTTTCTTTTATGGTAATAGATCGTCCGGTGATGAAGGCTCAATAAGCCTGTATTATGCTAGGCCGATCTTGCCTATTATTTTTTGGATTGCAGCAATGAAAGTGATTACTATCAATACCAATGGTATTAGAGCCGCCGCCCGCAAAGGTTTTTTTGACTGGTTAAAACAACAAAATGCCGATGTGGTGTGTATTCAGGAAACCAAAGCCCAGATAGATCAGCTGACGGATCCCATCTATCATCCTGAGGGCTATCACTGCTATTACTATGATGCAGAGAAGAAAGGTTATAGCGGTACCGCACTGTACTGTAAGCAAAAACCAAAAAAAGTCATTCGTGGTTTGGGTTTTGATATTGCTGATACTCAGGGCCGTTATATTCAGGCTGATTTTGATGGTGTTAGCGTCGCTTCGATTTATTTACCTTCCGGCTCCAGTGGTGATGAAGCTCAAGCCCGTAAAGATACATTCCTTGTTCATCTTATGCAGCACTTTAAGGCGATGCGCCGCAAGCGTCGGGAGTTTATCTTTTGTGCGGACTGGAATATTTGTCATCGGGAAATTGACTTAAAGAACTGGCGTGGCAATCGTAAAAATTCCGGTTTTCTACCCCATGAACGGGCATGGTTGGATACGCTGTTTGATGACGTCGGCTATGTTGACGCCTTCCGTGTTATCAATCAACAAGCAGAGCAATATACCTGGTGGTCAAACCGCGGTCAGGCCTGGGCCAATAATACCGGTTGGCGTTTGGACTATCATGTCATCACGCCGGGGCTAGTGGATAAAATCCAAACGGCCTCCATCTATAAAGAACAGCGTTTTTCCGATCATGCGCCTTTTATTATGGAATATGATCTTTAGCCATTAAAGGCTGCTGTATTGCCTCCGCCAGCCAATCCAGTTAAAGTACGCGGCGATTTTAATTAGTCATTATAAAGGTTATTACTATGAATTTTATCTCTTCAGCTCATGCTCAGGCAGCCGGTCAAGCCCCACAGGAAGCGGGCATTATGCAGCTCGTGTTGATGGTCGGTTTGTTTGTTATGTTCTACTTTATCGCTATTCGTCCACAGCGTAAGCGTCAGAAAGAACATGCTGAATTAGTGGCTAACTTAGCCAAAGGTGATGAAGTGATAACCACAAGCGGTATCTTGGGTAAAATCTCAACACTTGACGATCACTATCTGTCGCTACAGGTTGCTGATAATGTACAGCTGAAGTTTCAAAAAGCCTCTATCCATGCTGTTTTGCCCAAAGGCACCTTAAAATCTATCTAAAGCCTGCCTGATACCGGCAAGCTCAGCCTTGTCGGTATTGAATCGTCTCCATCTTCCGCTAGACTGTTGTTATGGCTTTGATATGCAACAGGATTAGCTGATGAAGTTTTCTTACCCGTCACGCTTAACACTTGCCCAAACACCAACACCGTTACAACTCTTATCCCGTTTGTCCGCAGCAACAGGCGGCCCGCGCATTTGGGTAAAACGCGATGATATGACCGGCAGTGGCGTCAGCGGCAACAAAATCCGTAAATTAGAATTTTGTTTGGCCAAGGCATTACAGGACGGTTGCGATACGGTGATTACCTGTGGCGGGGTACAGTCCAACCATTGTCGAACCACCGCATTATTATGCGCTCAATTAGGTTTGCGCTGTCATCTAATTCTGCGGGGTCAGCAAGATAGCGATCTCGATGGCAATCTTCTGCTTGACCGTTTGGCTGGTGCAGAAATCAACTTTTACTCTAATACCGAATTTCAACAACGGGACCAGGCGATCTATCAGCAATGGGTCGATCACTATGCCGCCAAGGGTAGTAAAGCGATGGTGATTCCAGTCGGTGCCAGTGATGGTATTGGTCTGTGGGGTTATATCGCCGCTTGCAAAGAGCTTAAATCAGATTTTGCTCGTGAAAAGATCCAGCCAAAACATATTATCTCGGCAACCGGTTCCGGTGGCACCCAGGGTGGTCTAACCGTTGGTAATACACTTTATGATTTAGGTGCTACGGTGTGGGGTATTAACGTCTGTGATGACGAGGCCTATTTTTTAAACAAAGTCTCTGCGGATATTGATCAGTGGTATCAAGGGTATCAACACCAAATTGATGCAGCTTTTGACCCTGAGCAACTGCAGATCAATGTTATTGATGGCTATGTAGGGGCAGGCTATGCTCAGGCTTCGGAACAGGTTTTCGAGCTGATTAAAACCGTGGCGAGGCTGGAAGGTCTAATCCTTGACCCGGTTTATACCGGCAAGGCGTTTTACGGTATGCTTGAGCAGATTCGGCAGGGTCGGTTTGCTGATACCGATGATATCGTATTTGTTCATACCGGCGGTATTTTTGGTTTATTCCCGCAGCGGGACCAGTTACAACTATAAACGACCAAGCAACCAACAATAATAACTGAGACTCATGATGGAATTACTAACAAGTTGGATAACAACCCTTAACGGCATTGTTTGGGGGCCGTTAATGTTGCTGCTTATTTTAGGGGTAGGTCTCTATTTAATGGCCGGTTTAACAGCTTATCCGCTCAGGAATATTGGCAAGGCCTTTGGCTTATTATTTCGCGATCGTAAGTCTGCACAGGCTGATAACAAAGATCGCGGCCAAATCAGTCCCTTTAATGCTTTGATGACTTCATTATCTGCCACTATCGGTACCGGTAATATAGCCGGCGTGGCTACCGCGATCACCATTGGTGGGCCGGGTGCTCTGTTCTGGATGTGGTGTACGGCTCTGGTCGGTATGGCTACCAAATATGCTGAAGCCGTTTGTGCGGTTGAATACCGTGAAATTGATAGTGACGGCAATTACAGTGGCGGCCCGATGTACTACATCAAAAACGGGCTGGATAAAAAGTGGCGCTGGTTGGCTGTTGCTTTTGCCTTTTTTGGTGCTGTCGCCGGTTTTGGTATGGGTAATACGGTACAGGCTAACTCGGTTGCTGACGCTTTAGCCAGTACTTTTAGTCTATCCCCTGAAATCACCAGTGTGGTGATGATGGTCTTAGTCGGTTTGGTATTACTCGGCGGGGTTAAACGTATTGCCGCTGTCGCCGGTTTTATTGTACCGATTATGGCGATCAGCTATGTCTTGCTGGGGCTGTTGGTACTGCTATTAAATCTGTCTGAGATTCCGGCCGCTATCGCCTTGATTGTTAATAGTGCGTTTACCGGTACCGCAGCTCAAGGGGGTTTTGCTGGTGCAGGTATTATGTTGGCTATTCAATTTGGTGTTGCCCGCGGTGTTTTTTCTAATGAGGCAGGTCTGGGTAGTGCACCTATTGCCCATGCCGCTGCGCAAACCAATGATCCGGTAAAGCAGGGCACTATTGCTATGTTAGGTACCTTTATTGATACCCTGATCGTTTGCAGTATCACCGGTCTGGTGATTGTATTAACTGGTCAATGGACAGCGGGAGAGGGCGGTGCTGCGCTGACTGCTGCGGCATTTTCACAGGTTATTCCCAGTGGTGATGTGCTGGTATCGGTGAGTCTATGCTTTTTCGCGTTTACCACGATTCTGGGTTGGAGTTATTACGGCGAGCGCTGTGCGATTTATCTGTTCGGTACCAAAGCCCTGATCCCTTTTCGGGTACTATGGGTGGCTGCCATTCCGCTTGGTGCTATGGCGCAGTTAAATTTTATCTGGTTGTTGGCCGATACCTTAAATGCCCTGATGGCATTGCCTAATCTGATTGCCTTGTTGTTATTAAGTCCTGTTGTTTTCAAGTTAACCAAAAAAGCCGTGTTATAACCTCGGCCCGATGATATTAAGTGAACTATGTCCTCTAAATCTCTGCAAAACACCTTATTAGCGATCAGAAGCAATAAGGCCTTTGAGACCTTTGTTGTTTCCGTCATTATTTTTTCCGCGCTGGTTATCGGTGCCAAGACCTATGATATGTCGCCAACCACATTAAGTATTATGGCTTGGCTTGATTATGCCATTACCGGTTTTTTCCTGATCGAGATTAGCATCCGTTTTTTAGCGGAACCGCATAAATTGCGTTTTTTCCGCAATGGCTGGAATGTTTTCGATACGTTGATTGTTATTATCAGCTTGGTACCGATTGAAAACAGTGAAATGGCTTTGGTCGGACGATTGGTCAGGATTTTTCGGGTGCTGAGAATGGTCTCTGTGGTGCCGGAGCTGCGGATATTGCTAAATTCCTTGCTAACCGCTATGCCCCAGCTGGGTTATGTGGTCCTGTTAATGTTTATTATCTTTTATATCTATGGGGCCTTTGGCGCTATTTTATTTGCCAATATCAACCCTGTGCTCTGGGGTGATATCAGTATTTCAATGTTAACCCTGTTTCGGGTAATGACCTTTGAGGACTGGACCGATATTATGTATGAAACCATGGCGGTCTATCCTTTGAGTTGGGCCTATTTTGTCAGCTTTATTTTCCTGACCGCCTTTGCCTTTTTGAATATGGTGATTGGTATTGTGGTGAGTGTGGTGGAAGACGAGCATCAGCGTATTAAACAGCAAACTAACCCCGAGCCGACGATGCAGGATTTACAGGACCAGATTACCGAGTTAAAGCGGCTTTTGATGGAGCGCCAGAAGTAGCTGGGGTATATTAACCAACTATTGATCACTGACTGGATGGACTATGCCTTCAGGTTTTGGAAATAAACTGATTATCGCGATATCGTCCCGCGCTTTGTTTAACCTTGATGACAGTCATCAGGTTTATCAAAATGAAGGTCTGGCGGCCTATGCCCAGTATCAAATTGATCATGAAGATGAGGTGCTAAAACCGGGCGAAGCCTTCCCCATGGTGCAAAAGTTGCTGCGGATTAATGAGCGTTTAGCGGGTGAGCCTCGGGTTGAAGTGTTGCTACTGTCGCGCAATAGTGCAGATACCGGTTTGCGGGTATTTAACTCAATTGAGCACTATGGTTTAAATATCACCCGCGCTGCCTTTAGTGGGGGCCAAAGTCCTTATCGCTATGTGTCTGCTTTTGGCTGCCACTTGTTTTTATCAACCGATGCTGAAGATGTTCGCTCGGCGTTGGAAAATGGTGTGGCAGCGGCTACCCTAATGTCCTCTTCTTCGCCTCAAGGTGATGATGGCTCCCCACTTAAGTTTGCCTTTGATGGCGATGCTGTGCTGTTTTCTGATGAGTCTGAGCAGATCTATAAAGCGCAGGGCCTGCAAGCTTTTACTGAAAATGAAAAATCTTCCGCCAAACAACCCATGAGTGGGGGGCCTTTTAAAGCCTTTCTATCGGCCTTGCATGGTTTGCAGGCTGAGTTTGAGGCCAGTGAGTCGCCCATCCGTACTGCGCTGGTAACAGCCCGTTCCGCGCCTGCTCATGAGCGGGTTATCAGAACCCTGCGTGCCTGGAATATTCGCATTGATGAGTCGCTTTTTTTAGGTGGCTTACAGAAAGGTGAATTTCTCAAAGCCTACGGTGCGGATGTTTTCTTTGATGATCAGAAATTGCATTGTGATTCTGCTGGCCAACATGTGGCTACCGGTCATGTTCCGCATGGTGTTGCCAACTCTTAGATGTCCGTTCCTGAAATCCCCTTTCGATTAATTGTTAACTAAATTAGGTGAATGTGTTTATTTGGGCTATTGTTTGAGTTGGAAAATATTCAGCATTTAAACACAGATCTTATTTTTATATATCACTTTAAATTATCATTGTAAGTAATTGAAATATATGTAAAAGCCAGTAGGAGGGCTTTATGAAGCTTCAACAATTACGTTATATCTGGGAAGTTGCTCACCACGACCTCAATGTGTCAGCAACAGCGCAAAGTTTATATACCTCTCAGCCCGGCATCAGCAAGCAAATTAGACTGCTGGAAGATGAATTGGGTGTAGAAATATTTTCACGAAGTGGTAAGCACCTTAAACATGTCACGCCGGCGGGTGAGGCCATTCTGAAAACGGCGGGCGAAATTTTGCGCAAGGTAGAGAGCATTAAACAAGTTGCCCAAGAATTTAGTAATGAAAAAAAAGGCAGTCTATCGATAGCGACTACGCATACGCAGGCCCGTTACGCTTTGCCTGATACCATTCAGCATTTTATTGATCAGTATCCCGATGTCTCTTTGCATATGCATCAGGGCACGCCGATGCAGATTTCTGAATTAGCCGCCGATGGCACGGTAGATTTTGCCATTGCCACAGAAGCTTTGGAGTTGTTTAGTGACCTGATTATGATGCCCTGCTACAAATGGGATCGTGCGATTATCGTACCCAAAGATCATCCATTGACCCAGCTATCAACATTAACGCTGGAGGATCTGGCCACTCACCCCATTGTGACTTATGTGTTCGGTTTTACCGGCCGCTCAAAACTGGATGAAGCCTTTATTGAAAAGGGGCTGGCTGCCAAGGTGGTCTTTACTGCTGCTGACGCCGACGTTATCAAAACCTATGTTCGTTTAGGCCTGGGTATCGGTATTGTGGCCAAAATGGCCTATAACCCCGAGCTAGATACCGATTTGGTAGCGCTTGATGCTAGTCATTTATTTGAAAGCAGTGTTACCAAAATTGGTTTTCGCCGGGGTACTTTCTTGCGTGGCTATATGTTCGACTTTATTCAACAGTTTGCGCCACACCTAAGCAAAGAAGTGGTGGATGAGGCCTGCCAGCGTCATACCAAGCAGGAATTGGATGAATTATTTCAGCATATTCAGCTGCCGGTGTATTGATTGTTGGTTTGATAAGTAAAAGAGCCTCCTTAATCGAGACTCTTTTTGTTTCTGTGTTACCACTTCTCGTTTACAATCCCCGCCCATGACTGCAAATACCGTATTAGCACTATATTCCGCCATCATTATCGCTGTTTCGCTATTGGGTGGCTGGTTGCCCTCCAAAGTAAAACTGACCCATACCGGTACTCAAGTGATCATGAGTTTTGTTGCCGGATTAATGCTAGGTATTGCCTTCTATCATTTGCTACCCCACGCTATTTTTACTTTGCCGGAGCAGGGTGGCGTGGATACTGCCATCTGGTGGTTAATGATCGGTCTGCTGTTTATGTTTGTATTGCTGCGAGCATTTCATTTTCATAATCATGGGCCGCAAGAGGAAGACCATCACCGCGTTCATGAGCATTCCCAGCGCGGTGCCAATGCGATTAGTTGGGTTGGTGTTGCTCTTGGCTTGATTGTTCATACCTTGATTGATGGTATCGCGTTGGGAGCTGCTATACAGGCTGGGGCGATGGACGATGCTACCTTGGGACTGTTGGGTTTTGGTGTGTTCGTTGCTATCGCGCTGCATAAGCCACTGGATGCCATGTCGATTAGCTCGTTGATGATGGCTGGTGGCTGGAGTGCCAAGTCCCGCTTCATCGTGAATATACTGTTTTCCATGATGTGTCCGTTAGGGGCGGTATTATTTTTTATCGGCATAGAGCAATTGGGTACTAACAGTTCGGTAGTAGTGGGTATTGTCCTGGCCTTTTCTGCCGGAGTATTTATCTGTATTTCGTTGAGTGATTTGTTACCGGAAGTGCAGTTTCATTCTCACGATAGGACCAAGCTCACCATCGCATTATTGGTGGGCATTGTTACCGCCTATGGCATAGGCTTGCTGGAACCAGAGCATGGGCGTCATGATTCCGATAAGCCTCATTATCAGCTGGGTGATGATTGGGACTAGCAAGCCCTGCGAGATTGCGAAGCGAGGATTTTCCCTGTAAATTGTGCCGCCTGCATTTATACGGTCAATCCCGACATCAAAATAAATAACGCTGGAGTTTATTGTGGAATTAGCTTGCCTGGATTTGGAAGGGGTATTAATACCTGAAGTCTGGATTAACTTTGCCGAGAAAACCGGCATTGAAGAATTAAAACGTACCACCCGCGATGAACCGGATTACGATGTGTTAATGAAATATCGTCTCGATATTCTCAATAAGCATGGCTTTAGCTTGGATGATATTCAAGCCGTTATTGCTACGCTAGAACCCATGGAAGGTGCGCTGGAATTTTTGAATTGGCTACGTGAGCGTTTTCAGGTGGTTATTCTGTCCGATACGTTTTATGAATTTGGTATGCCGTTTATGAAACAGCTAGGTTATCCGACCCTGCTATGCCATAAATTGGAAGTGGATGAAACAGGCAAGGTGGTTGATTATAAACTGCGTCAGGCCAATCCAAAACGCCAGGCGGTTATCGGTTTTCACTCCATGTACTACCGGACTATTGCTACGGGTGATTCCTATAATGACACCACTATGTTGGCAGAAGCCCATGCTGGTATATTGTTTAAAGCACCGGAAAATGTGATTGCAGAATTTCCACAGTTTCCTGCGGTACATAGCTATGAAGATTTGAAAAAGGAATTTATTAAGGCTAGTGAGCGCAACCTAACACTATAGGCGATTGGGTGTTTTCCATGCAAACGGCAATTAAGAGTCACTGGACTGTCGTTGATGCGGTGAGGATAGGGTGTCAAGTAGTGGCTGCACCTTGGTAAAACATTCCTGATACTCATTATCGCACTCTGAGTCCGCGACAATACCGCCGCCGGCCCAGCAGTAAATCTTACTCGCTTCACACACCATAGTGCGTATCGCAATATTGGTATCCATCTGTCCATCGCAACTGATATATCCAATAGAACCGCAATATACCGAGCGCCGATGTGGTTCCAACTCTTCAATAATTTCCATGGCACGTAGTTTTGGTGCGCCGGTAATCGAGCCACCCGGAAAGCAACCGGCTAGTAGATCTATCGCATCTTTATCGGCGGACAGCTGCCCTCTAATGGTGCTGACCAAATGATGTATCGTTTCAAAGCTCTGTAATCCAAACAGTTCATCGACCTGAATGCTGCCAGGTTTGCAGGACTTGCCCAAATCATTACGCAGCAAATCAACGATCATCAGGTTCTCGGCCTTGTCCTTGGCGCTATTGAGCAATTTCTTGATAAATTGTTCATCCTCTGCCTGATTGTTACCGCGTCTAATCGTACCTTTGATCGGAGAGGTGGTGACATGCTGCTTACCACTGTGGAGGAAACGTTCAGGGGATAAGCTCAAAATAGCGCTATCTCGCTGCTGTATATAAGCTGAAAAGGGCGCAACGGCGGTTTGCCGCAGCGCGAGGTAAGCTTGCCATGGATGGCCTGTAAATTCGGCACTAAAGCGTTGAGCCAGATTGATCTGATAACAATCACCTGCTTGGATATAGTGCTGAATCTGCTGATAAGCATTAGTGTATTCAGCCTTATTCATATTGGCCTGAAAATCGGTCTTGAGATTGAATGGCGTTAGACTTGGTTTGTTGCTGGAATGTAGCCGGCTGCGTACCTCTTTGAGTAAGCCCTTGTCGGTTTTAGGGTGTGATACCAGTAACGAGCATTGCTGTTGGTGGTCGATTATTACTGCCCAGCTGTAAATCCCCACACAGGCATCGGCAAGGTCCAGATCGTTGATCGCATAGCTAGGCAGTTTTTCCAATTGTCTGCCCAAATCATAGCCCAAATACCCGATAGCTCCGCCGACAAAGGGTAGATGATATTCATTATCTATACTCGGGGTCAGTTCATTAATGGCCTCCCTTATAAGCTCGAAATATCCACTATTTTCTTTATAAAGATATGAATTTATTGGTTTTTTTATATCTTTTTCGATTTGTGATAGTGGCTGCGCACTAAAAATATCATAGCGTCCGCGAGCAGAAAAGGCGGCTGAGCTATCCAGATAAACCGGCTGTTCCATATCGAGAAAGCGCTCAAATAAAGGCGCTGAATCCACCTGATAGGGCAGTTCCTCAATAGTGAGTTGGTTCATCGATGTTTGATCTCGTTTAGCGTACTGGTGATTGCTTGGTCAAGGCCGTTGATTGTAAGTTTATAGAGCTTCAGAAAGCCAGTACTATCTGCCATGAATTTATCCCCTAAGGCTCTTTAAATCCTTGATAACGACAGGTTTTTACATTGACATAGACTGCTTATCCCTTTACATTATTTGGCCTCTTAAGCAGGTTTTTAAGCCTTGCAGTCCAATATCACAAAAGCTGTCTTTGAACCTGTAAAGCCAAGTGTTATAAGTCGGCATTTGAATGTTCTGAGGGGAGCAGCCGTCCAATAACCGGCTACCAAAGATCAACTATTAAATATGTTGTGGTAACAGCAATATATTCCTCTTGAGGCAATGCCTCCAAAATACAGCCGATGGTGCAGCCGCATTGGTGGTTAAGTACGTGCAAAACTTGTAAGTAAAATACCCGTAGCCGGAAATGTTGAGAAATTACTTCTATGACTAATGATACCCAATTAGCTCCAACATTGAGCAACCCCTTTGAAGAAGCAAGAGATCAGACGTTTTCTGTGCCCGGCCAAATTAACTACCAGCCAGGTTTATATGAGCAAACACTGCAGTCTGGTCAGGATTTGCTCGATCGTCCTAGAGCGGCCGCTGGTGTTGTCAGCACAGAAAAGCAACACTTGAAAAACCGTATGACGGTATGGGAGCGTCTGGAGGTGTTGGTCGATAACGGTACTGAACCCACTATACTGTTTCAAAACTGGGGCCCGAATCTAGATGGTGCGTCACTGGTGACAGCCATTGTTAAAATCAACGGTCGCGATGTCGCAGTGTACGGTCATGACTTTACCGTTCGTGCCGGCTCCATGGACGCGACTAATGGTAAAAAACTGGCGCGTTTATTTGAGTTGGCAGGCCACAGAAAAATCCCTCTGGTCGGTATGAACGACTCGGCCGGCGCTTATGTCCCTGCCGGCGTCGGCGGCTTGGACGGTTATGCTGAAGCTTTTGCCGGCCTGCGTAAAATCAGCGGTGTGGTCCCATCGATTATATGTATGTTTGGTTTTAACGCCGGTGGTGGCTCTTATCTGCCGCGACAAGGTAGTTTTGTGATTCAGCCCAATGACACCTTCTTTGGTCTAACCGGCCCCGGTGTTGTTAAGTCGGTACTGGGTGAAGATGTAACGCCTGAGGAATTAGGTGGCCCAGGGGTTCACAGTCAAACCGGCGTAACAGATTTTGTCGTACCTGACGAAGTCGCCGCGCTACAAAAAGTCAAACAGTTACTAAACTACCTGCCAGCCAATAATGCAGAGTTAGCACCATTCCAGCCAACGTCTGATCCCATTGACCGTAAAACCTGGGATATCGATATTTTATTGCATAAAGCTTTTAACTCGCCCACCGGTTTTAACACCCCGTTGGATATCAGTATTCTCATCCAACAGCTCTGTGACCATGGCGACTACTTTGAAATTCAACCAGAGCGTGCTCGCAATACTATCTGCGCACTCGGTCGTATGGGCGGCCATGTTATCGGTTTTGTCGCTAATAACTCCGCAGTGGGTTCAGGCCAGATCGATATTGATGCGGCCTATAAAAATGCTCGGTTTATCCGTTTTTGTAACCTCTACAATATTCCAATGATTTTTATGGAAGATACCACCGGTTTCTTGCCCGGTCGCGAGCAAGAGGGTAATGGCATTGTTCAGGCCGGTCGCGCCATGCTGGATGCCATTATTGATCTGCGCACACCGCGTTTCTTGCTGTTAGTGCGCAATGCCTTCGGCGGTGCTTATGCCTCCTACAACAACTACCCAACCGGTGCCGACTTTGTGGTGGCGCTACCCACTACCCGCGTTGCGGTCATGGGGCCTGCCGGTGTTGAGTTCGTCTACAAAAAAGAATTGCGTGAAATCCGCAGCTCGGTTGCCAAGCGTGTGGTTGCGCTGACACAGGAAGAAATCAATAACGGTTTGTCAGAGACAGAAGCCAAAGTAGCAGCAGAGGTGCAGGTTGCTGATTGGGCCAAGCAGGAAGAAGCGTTACTGGTCGCCCGTTATGAAAAAGAATTGATGAACCCTAATGAAGCATTAAGTCTGGGGTCTATTTCGCAAATTGTTATGCCCAGCGATTTGCGCAAGGTATTGGCTGAAAATATGGCGTTCCATTTGGAGCACTATCAGGCGGAGCCGTTGAGCGATGTGCAACGCGAGTTCTTCTAACAGGAGCTTAAGCCTAGATAGCCAAGCCAAAAGAATTAAAGTAGGGAACAAAACGTGAAAACAAGTAACGATTATTATCTTAACAATGCACTGATCCATAAAAGCCGCAAGCTAAGTGCAGACGCTTCGGATTGGGTACGCAGTTTTAGCTGCGAAGATATGAAGCCGCTGATTATCTGTCGCGGCCCTATTCGTAAAGAAGCCATGGATGTGTTTGATGAAATGGGTATTCACGGTTACGGCATTCTTTTATCTGAAAAAGATTCTATTACTTATACCAATGCGCTGGCGCCTGAGTTACGCAAGTTAACTGATCCTGATCGCGTTCACCGGGTGCCTGACTACACCGGTGCGACCAAGGAAGAACGTGCCGATCGTATTCAGCAAATTATCAATATCGCCCATAGCAATGGTTATGACTCTATCTTTGCCGGTTATGGTTTTATGTCAGAAGACGCTGAAATGGTGGAGTCGATGGAAAAGGCGGGACTGAACTTTATTGGTCCGGGATCATTTACCCAGCGTTCTGCCGGCATGAAGGATCAGGCCAAGCGCACCGCATTGGAAACCGGTGTATCGGTAACCCCGGGGATTAACAATGCAACCAGTCTGGCTTTATTTGCCAAATACGGCAAAGACGGTTTAGAACAGTGTGCCAAAGATAATAATCTCACGGTTGATTTTGCCAGCTGCAAAGACGATGAAGAAAAAGCGTTGGCCTTACTGGCCGCTTCATATAATGCAGGGATCGATATTATCGTTGCTGCCGATATTGGTCTGGCACTGCAGCTTGAAGCCAAGCGGATGTTGGCAGAAAAGCCCAATAACCGGTTTCGTTTAAAAGCGATTGCTGGTGGCGGCGGTAAGGGTCAGCGTATTCTTAATGCTGCTAACGCCTATGAAGGGACAAGCTTGGAAGCAAAGGTGGAAAAAGCCGCTGACAATGTGCCTGCCTTAGTACTGGAATGCTTGATCGAATTAAAAACCAACGGTGTGGGCGATAATAAAAATGTGTTGATCGAAATGAATATCGATACTACCCGTCACCAGGAAATTCAAGTCGTGGGTAACGGTGAATGGTGTATGACCATGGGCGGTCGTGACTGTTCACTACAGATGCATGAACAAAAACTGTTAGAAGTATCGGTTACTGAAGAAGAGTTAAACGCAGCTATTGCCACTGCGACAGCGGCAGGCAATATGGCTGAGGTTGAACAATTGAAAAAGGATTTGGATATTCTGGCCAAAATGGAACATGAAGCTGCGGTGTTTGGCAAAGCTGTTAAGCTGGATTCGGTAGGCACCTTTGAGTGTATCGTTGATGGTGAAGCTCACTACTTTATGGAAATGAATACCCGTATTCAGGTCGAACACCGTGTTACTGAACTGTGCTACAAATTAAAATTTGTGAACCCCGATAATAGCGCTGAGTCATTTATCGCCGAGTCGCTGGTTGAGGTTATGGTGCTAATTGCCCGACATGGCTCGCGCCTGCCTTTACCGCAACGTTTGCCGCGTGAATCCGCTTCGGTTGAAGCGCGTCTAAATGCTACTAACCAGGCACTACAGCCGCATGCCGGCGGTGTTATCGAGCGCTGGTCAAACTGTACCGAAGGGGAGGTGCGTGATGATCAGGGTATCAGTATGCATAACCCGGATACCAATGTGTTTATGAAATACCATTTGGCCGGTGCCTATGATTCCAATATCGCCCTGTTGCTAACCGTAGGTGATACCCGTTTAGACAGCTATCAACGGTTGGCCGAAGTGATTCGTCGCACTAGCTTGCGCGGTAAAGATTTGGCTACCAACCTTGAATTTCATTACGGTCTGGTTAACTGGTTTATTGGCCAACATATTAATGCCCGCCCAAGCACGCGTTTTATTGTGCCGTATTTAACCGCTGTGGGTCAGTTAAAGTCTGTTGCCAATAATATTGATCTGATATTTGCTTACAATCAGATTCGTGGCAAATATTTGGAATATGCCGGTGATAATAAGGCTGCCTTTATCAATGCTTTAGATCGCAAGGCCGGTTTGTTATTGCGTCCATTGCAAATGCTGTTTGCTGAGCCTCATGTGATGTCCGGTTGGTTAAGCCTTAATCGCCAACATTTTGCTGTTGCGGGTGACACTATTACTTGGTCGAAAAACCCCATCGAAATCGTTGCCGATCTTTATCACTATTTGAATATGGATTATGTTGCAGGCAAACCTGCAGCCAATATGATTTGGGATCATGATCATGCGCTGTTACAACAGGCTATGTCGTTTTATGACAGCTTAAAACAGCGCTTAAATGTTAGCGTCTTTGCCGATATCAATGTTGCCGTAGCTGGCGCAGCGCCTAAAGATATTGCGGCTGAACAGTGGCAGCAGATTCAATCGGCTCACGCAGGCTTTCAGGCAGGTACAGAAGTGCTTTCAGTACTGCCATATATTGCTCTGGAAACAGGCTACTTCGACTTATCGGTTAATGACGATTTAACGATTAACATCCCCGAGGCCTTAACTGATAGCGAGTTGCAAGATGCAATGGCCAAGGTGTTGGTGCCACCACCGGTGGCCAAGTCTGACGAAATTCTTGCTGCCAGTGGCGGTATGCTTTACCCGCGTGAAGCACCGGGTATGGATCCATTTGTAGAAACCGGTTCACACTTTAACGAAGGCGATCCGCTGTATATTGTTGAAGTGATGAAAATGTTTAATAAGGTCTATGCGCCATTCTCAGGTACCATCGACCAAGTTCTGGTTGAAGGTGATGGCGTGATTATCAAAAAAGGCCAGCCGCTATTTAAAATCACCCCCGATGAAGTCGTGGTCGTAGAAACGCCTGAAGAAATTAAATTGCGTCGCCAAAAAAGCACGGCTGCTTTTTTGCAGTATGTAAAATAGAGTCAAGATTATGATTATTGCATTAGATCACATTGCTATAGCTGTGTCTGATTTAGAGGCTAGTATCAAACGTTTTATGGAAGACTTCGGTCTTGAGTTTGAAGGCACCGAAGATGTTGAAGCGGCTAAAACTTCAACGGCATTCTTTCCATTGCCGCCTACCAGTATTGAATTAATTCACCCGCTAGGCGGTGAAGGTCCGGTCGCCAAATACTTGGAAAAGAAAGGCGGTGGTATGCATCACCTATGTTTCCGTTCCGACAATATCGAGGAAGATATTGCCCGTTTAAAAGATAAGGGTTATCAGTTTTTGTCCGACGGCCCATCAGATGGCGCTCATAACTCAAAGGTTATTTTTATTCACCCCAAGTCCTGCGACGGTGTGTTGATTGAACTCAATCAGCCCGGTGAAGAGCACTAATAGCACTTTTTAAAGGTTTAAAACCATGCCTGATTACAAGCCCAAAGCAACCAGTGTGGAACAGTGGAAAGAACTCGCTACTAAACAGATGAAGGGTAAAACGCCCGAAGATCTCACCTGGAATACCGCTGAAGGTATTGATGTTAAATGCCTGTATACAGCCGAAGATATTGAAGGCTTGGAGTACACTAATACCATGCCGGGTGCTGCGCCTTATATTCGTGGCCCACAGGCCACGATGTATGCTGGCCGTCCCTGGACCATCCGTCAGTATGCCGGTTTCTCAACCGCTGAAGAATCTAATGCTTTCTACCGCAAAGCCCTGGCCGCCGGCGGCCAAGGTGTTTCTGTTGCCTTCGATTTAGCGACACACCGTGGTTACGATTCCGATCATCCTCGGGTGACTGGTGATGTGGGTAAAGCCGGTGTAGCGATCGATTCGATTGAAGATATGAAAATTTTATTTGATGGTATTCCATTAGATAAGGTTTCAGTATCCATGACGATGAATGGTGCGGTACTGCCCGTACTGGCTGGTTATGTGGTTGCTGCCGAGGAGCAGGGGGTTAGTCAGGATAAGCTGGCAGGCACTATTCAGAACGATATCCTGAAAGAGTTTATGGTGCGGAATACCTATATTTATCCACCAGCGCCTTCGATGAAAATTATCGGTGACATTATTGCCTATGCCACCGAACATATGCCCAAGTTTAATACCATTTCTATTTCCGGTTACCATATTCAGGAAGCCGGTGCCGATGCGGCTTTGGAATTGGCCTATACGCTGGCCGATGGTAAGGAATATATCCGCACAGCGATTGCCTCCGGTTTGGATATTGATCAGTTCGCACCGCGCTTGTCCTTCTTCTGGGGCATTGGTATGAACTTCTATATGGAAATTGCCAAAATGCGCGCTGCGCGTTTATTGTGGGCGGAGATCGTCAGTGAATTTAATCCTTCCAACCCCAAGTCATCAATGCTGCGTACTCACAGCCAGACTTCCGGTTGGTCGTTGACTGAACAGGACCCATATAACAATGTGGTTCGCACCACCATTGAAGCGATGGCTTCTGTGTTTGGTGGCACCCAGTCTTTGCATACTAACGCTTTAGATGAGGCGATTGCCTTGCCAACAGAATTTTCATCACGTATTGCCCGTAATACCCAGCTTATTATTCAAGAAGAAACCGGTATCACCAAGGTTGCCGATCCCTGGGGTGGCTCTTATATGATGGAAAGCCTGACCAAGGAGATCGCTGATAAAGCTCGTGAACTGATTCAGGAAGTGGAAGATAAGGGCGGTATGGCCAAAGCCATCGAAACCGGTATTCCAAAACTGCGGATCGAAGAATCAGCCGCGAAAAAACAGGTGCGTATTGACCGCGGTGACGATGTAATCGTCGGTGTTAACAAATATACGCTGGACCAAGAAGACGAAGTTGAAATTTTAGAAATCGATAATAATGCCGTGCGTGATTCACAAATTAGTCGTCTGGCTGAGATTCGCGGCAGCCGTGATGAAGCAGCGGTAGAAGATGCGCTGGAAGCAATTTATCAAGCCGCCGTGACGGGTGACGGTAACCTGCTAGACTTAGCGATAAAAGCCACACGCTTACGGGCGACAGTCGGGGAGATTTCATACGCTATGGAACGTGAATTTGGTCGTTTTAACGCTAATTCCCAAACCGTCTCTGGTGTTTACGGTAGTGCCTATCAGGACGATGAACATTGGCAGGCTATCTCGGGTGATATCGATAATTTTGTGGAAAAACATGGCCGTCGTCCCCGTATGCTGGTCTGTAAAATGGGTCAGGACGGTCATGACCGCGGTGCTAAAGTTATTGCCACCGCCTTCGCCGATGTCGGTTTTGATATTGATTTATCGCCAATGTTCTCAACCCCTGAAGAAGTTGCCAGACAGGCGGTAGAAAACGACGTTCATGTTGTCGGCGTATCTTCTCAGGCGGCAGGTCATAAAACACTGGTTCCTGCGTTGATTGAAGCACTCAAAAAACAGGGTGCTAACGACATTATTGTTATTGCCGGTGGTGTTATTCCAAAGCAGGACTATGATTATCTGTATGACGCAGGTGTAAAAGGTATCTTTGGTCCGGGTACCAAGATTCCATTGGCCGCTCGCGATGTATTAGATGCCATTAATAGCGCTTACAAAGTATAAATGACGATCGATCTCGACCAATTGCAACAGGGCAATCGCCGGGCACTGGCCAAGGCGATAACTTTGGTTGAGAGTAAATTGGACAGTCATCGCGCTGAAGCCCAGCAGATTATCGAGCAAGTACTTCCTCAAACCGGCAATAGTATTCGTATTGGTATTACCGGTATTCCCGGCGTTGGTAAATCCACCTTTATTGAAACCTTCGGTCTTTACCTTATTTCTCTGGGTAAAAAAGTGGCGGTGCTGGCCGTGGATCCCAGTTCTCCCTTAGCCGGCGGCTCAATTCTTGGTGATAAAACCCGAATGGAGGAACTGTCCCGAAACGATCAAGCCTTTATCCGGCCATCGCCCTCTGAAGGTGCGCTGGGCGGGGTGGCACAAAAAACCCGAGAAACCATGTTGCTATGCGAAGCGGCTGGTTACGATGTGATACTGGTTGAAACGGTAGGGGTAGGGCAAAGTGAATATGAAGTAGCCGGCATGGTCGACTTTTTTATGGTATTGATGCTGCCCAATGCCGGCGATGAATTGCAGGGTATTAAAAAAGGGATCATGGAGTTGGCAGATGCTTTAGTGGTTAACAAGGCCGATGGCGAGTCAATCAATTTGGCCCAACAAACCAAGCGCCATTATGAAAATGCTATGCATTTGTTGCGACAATCCTCCTTCTGGTCACCACAGGTGTTAACTTGTTCCGCCCAAGAAAACAATAATCTTGATACTGTTTGGGGTATGATCTCTGGCTACCATATTGATGCGCTCAAAAATAATGCCTTCCATGAAAAACGTTCTCGCCAAAACAAGGAGTGGATGGATAGGTTGTTATTTGAGATGTTGGAGCTTAAACTCAAGCAAAACCCCGATGTAAAAAAACAGCTTCCCGACCTGTATAGAAAGGTTATTAATGGTGAGGTCACTCCATTTATCGCCGCTAAAACATTAATCGATATTTTATAAGATTTAACATCATGGCTGATTTATTGCTTCCTGAGCAGGTAGATTTTTTGCTTGATGATTTTTTTCCGAAACATTGCCTATCTCCACATATCTGAATATGCGGTTGCATGAATATACCGGAGATAAGCTCTTTCTGGCGATTGAACTAAAGCCATCCATTAATGAAAAATGACCGTCTTTGGTGGCAGCTTGTATTGCATTTCAGTGATGAGCTGTTGGGGTATGATTTATCTGCAAGGCCGCCAGCGAGGTATTAATCCGAATTTGCTGGTAAGTCATGCGGAGATTGATTGTCTGACCAGTCGACGAAAACGTCATTATTGCCAGTTGCTATGAGCTGGATGACATAGATTGGGATGGTTTATTTGATGCCTTCTACAATCGAGGCAAAGCCAGAGTCAAAGATAAATGATGAACAATTATTGAAAGCAATTGGTATGAAGCGCCCACCGGCTTTGATACGTTTCGGCGTGACAGCGGTAATGAAGATTCGTTCTACTGTACTCCAAATGTTCAATCCTTGGTAGAATGGGGCATTTGAAAACAGTCGTATCGCTCAACGTTATCCAAC
>NZ_CAXAHB010000021.1:0-23670 GCF_963968385.1 uncultured Oceanicoccus sp. | reverse complement strand
TCTACCGCACGAAGTGCAATCACATATTCATAGCGGCGCGCATCCCCCACGACACCCACTGATTTTACTGGCAGAAACACAGCAAAGGATTGGCTGGTTTTATGGTACCAATCGGCGTTATGCAATTCCTCCAGAAAGATAGCGTCGGCTTCTCGCAAGATTTCGGCATAGTCTTTTTTTACTTCACCTAGAATGCGTACGCCCAAGCCCGGGCCGGGAAATGGATGCCGGTAAACCATATCGTATGGCAAGCCTAACTCTAAACCGATTTTCCGCACCTCGTCTTTAAATAATTCGCGCAGCGGTTCGACTAATTCAAACTGCATATCTTCTGGCAGACCACCGACATTGTGGTGGGATTTAATCACATGAGCCTTGCCGGTTTTAGCGGCGGCGGACTCAATAACATCGGGATAGATAGTACCTTGAGCCAACCATTTAACATTATGGATTTTTGAAGCTTCGGCATCAAAGATATCGATAAAGGTATTACCGATAATTTTACGTTTTTGCTCCGGGTCTGATACGCCGGCCAGCTTGCCAAGAAATTCATCTTCAGCATTGGCGCGGATTACCTTTACGCCCATATTTTTAGCGAACATCTCCATCACTTGGTCGCCCTCGTTTTTACGTAGCAAACCATTATCGACAAAAACACAGGTAAGCTGGTCACCAATGGCACGATGCAATAAAGCCGCCACCACTGAGGAATCCACACCGCCGGATAAGCCTAATAACACTTTATCTGTGCCTACGGTTTTTTTAACGGTCGCAATGGCGTCCTCAACGATATGGGCTGGCGTCCACAGCGCATCACAATCGCAGAGCTGTAATATAAAGTGTTCGAAAATCTGTTGACCTTGTAAGGTGTGAGTCACCTCGGGATGAAACTGAATACCGTAAAAGTTTTTTTCAGCATGATACATACCGGCAATCGGGCAGGAGTCTGTTGAAGCCATTAGCTCAAACCCTGCCGGCATTGAGCCGACCTTATCACCATGACTCATCCATACATCGAGCAACGCTGAACCGTCTGTATCCATATGGTCTTTGATATCTTGAAATAACGCTGACTGACCATGCACTTTAATTTGCGCATAGCCGAACTCACGCAAATCGGATGTTTCAACACTGCCGCCCAACTGTTCTGCCATGGTCTGCATGCCATAACAGATACCCAAAACAGGAATACCTAATTCAAATACGATTTGTGGCGCCCGAGGGGACTCACCCTCAGTGACGGACTCTGGTCCACCGGCAAGAATAATCCCTTTGGGATTGAAGGCTTTTATGTCTTCAGCATCCATATCGAAGGCACGAATTTCTGAAAAAACACCAATCTCACGTACACGGCGGGCAATAAGCTGGGTGTACTGGGAACCGAAATCTAAAATTAGAATTCGCTGAGCATGAATATCAACTGACATGGCGGGTTCTCAAATAATCAATCTATTAGGCGCGTGGGTAATTGGGCGCTTCTTTAGTAATGCTGACATCGTGGACATGGCTTTCATTCATTCCCGCTGAGGTCACTTTGACAAACTGCGGCTGGGTGCGCATGGTGTTCATATCAATACTGCCGGTATAGCCCATCGCCGAACGCAAACCGCCCAGCATCTGATGAATAATAGCCGCCAATGGGCCTTTGTAAGGCACACGACCTTCAATACCTTCAGGCACCAGTTTTTCAACGCCGGCATCCGCACTTTGGAAGTAACGATCACTAGAGCCTTGCGTCTGCGCCATGGCGCCCAAGGAACCCATACCACGGTAAGACTTGTAAGTCCGCCCCTGATATAGCTCTACTTCGCCCGGCGCTTCTTCAGTACCGGCAAACATACTGCCCATCATAATAGCGCTGGCACCTGCGACTACTGCCTTGGAAATATCACCGGAAAAACGAATACCACCGTCGGCAATCAGAGGAATATCAGTATCTTTTAGTGCAGCAGCGACGTTAGCAATGGCGGAAATTTGCGGCACACCAATCCCTGTCACTATTCGGGTGGTGCAAATTGAACCGGGGCCGATACCAACTTTAACCGCATCGGCGCCTGCCTCTACTAGCGCCAAAGCCGCTTCAGCCGTGGCGATATTGCCACCGATCACTTGAATATCGGGATAGGTCTGTTTAATCAAGCGCACACGCTCAATCACATTTTTAGAATGGCCATGAGCGGTATCAACCACTAGCACATCTACGCCGGCTTCAATTAAGGCCGCAACACGATCATCGGTATCAGCGCTGGTACCTACAGAAGCGCCCACCAGTAGCTGACCTGATGAGTCTTTACAGGCATTGGGGTAGGTTTGGGCCTTGTTGATATCTTTTACGGTGATCATGCCGCACAGGTCAAAGTTATCGTTGACGACCAGCACTTTTTCAATGCGGTTTTTATGCAGTAGTTCTTTGACTGATTCCAGATCGGCACCTTCTTTTACCGTAACCAGCTCTTCTTTCGGCGTCATAATGGTAGAAACGGCATGGTCCATATGGGTTTCAAACCGCATATCGCGGCTGGTCACTATACCGACCAGATCTGTACCATCTAACACCGGTACACCCGAAATATTGTGCTCTTCACGAATTTCAAACAGACGGACAATAGGCTCTGATGCCTGAATGGTAATCGGGTCTTTGACGACGCCACTTTCATGCTTTTTAACCGCGCGAACCTGATAGGCCTGCTGCTCAATCGTCATGCTTTTATGGATAATCCCAATGCCCCCTTCTTGGGCAATGGCCACAGCCAAACGGGACTCCGTTACAGTATCCATGGCGGCCGATACTAGCGGGATATTGAGTTGAATAGCGCGGGTTAGTTGGGTTTTGAGCGAGACGTCCTTTGCGGTTATTTCAGAATAACCAGGCAGGAGTAGTACGTCGTCAAATGTAAGGGCTTCTTCGGCAATTCGCAGCATATGATTTTCCTGTTAAAAACAACCAGTAAGAAGACGCTATGGTTGTGTAGCCTGTGGGACCCAAGTCCTGTAAAACCATCGCTTGAGGATAAGGCTCTGCAGGACTTAAAACCGTCCATTTTAAGCTATTGTTTTTATTCCGTAAATCAATAACTACGATTAAACCACCAACAATCGACCAATCAGGGAGATTTTGTTCTATCCAAAGCGACTTTGGCCTACACTACGGCCCCATGTCACAAAATACGCATTCAAAACGCGACACGTTAACTGTCAGCCAGCTTAACCGTCAGGCCAAGCGGTTGCTTGAGGGCAACTTCCCCTCGGTATGGGTTGAGGGGGAAATTTCCAATTTGTCGCAGCCATCATCCGGTCATTGGTATTTCTCGCTAAAAGATAACCATGCCCAGATACGCTGTGCAATGTTCCGTAGCAGCAATGCCAGACTTCGCTTTCAGGTGAAAGCTGGGCAGCAGGTGATGGCCAGAGCCAGATTAAGTCTTTACGAGCCTCGCGGTGATTATCAACTGATTGTTGAGCATATGGAGCCCGCCGGTGATGGCGCTTTGGCCAGAGCCTTTGAGGAGCTGAAAAACAAACTCAAAGCAGAAGGCTTATTCGATAGCGATACCAAGCAGGCGCTTCCGGATCACCCCAAAAGCATCGCCGTGGTGACATCCCCTACCGGTGCCGCTATTAGGGATATTCTGACGGTGCTTGCCCGACGATTCCCCAGTATTAAAGTCACAATTTTTCCCACCGCTGTTCAGGGCCAGAACGCTGGCCAGGAAATAGCCAGAGCCATTAATACAGCCAACCGTCTTCACCAAGCTGATAAGCGCCATTTTGACTTGATCCTTGCCGGTCGCGGCGGCGGCTCAATGGAGGATCTGTGGGCGTTTAATGAGGAAGTGGTTGCCCGCGCTATTGACCAGAGTGATTTGCCCGTGATCAGCGCCGTTGGCCATGAAGTGGACTTTACCATTGCGGATTTTGTTGCTGATGTTCGCGCCCCCACCCCCTCAGCCGCCGCGGAGATGATCAGCCCTGATGGCGAGGAGATGATGGTCAGCTTTATCGGCTTTGAGCAATTGCTGGCCCGACAGATGTCACTAACGCTGGCAACTCATAGACAACAGCTAGCCTTTCTACAATCACGGTTACGCCATCCTGGTAGTCGTTTGCAGGAACATAATCAACGACTGGATGAGCTGGAAATACGGTTGATTAACAGCTGCAAGAATCAGCTGCAAAAGCAGCAATTGAGCTTACTGGTGTTAGGCTCAAGACTACAGCAGCAAACGCCTGACCACACGATTAAGCAACTTAAACTGGCTTCGGCTAGCCTATATCAAAGACTGGAAAAACAAGTTCAGCGTTTACTGGCGCAGCAGCAACAACGGCTTAATAATGCGATGCAATTGCTCGATGCGGTCAGTCCCCTAGCCACACTTGAGCGTGGTTATGCGATTGTTACTGATGATAACGATCAGGTGATTACCAATGCCAAAACACTGGCAAAGGGACAAACAATCAAGACCCGCTTTGCTAAAGGCACCGTTAAAAGTCGCGTTAGTTAATGCATCTTCTCTGTTTTTATCCATTGGAGAAAGGATAAAAACGATCGCCATTGATAATTCTAGGTTTATTATTGACATGCAAAAAAAATCCCCGCTAGGCAGGGATTTTTTTATCATTGGCGTGCTTAGTAATTTTCCGGCAACTTACCATTAAGGATAATATTTCTGTCCTCAAAGCTAATATACTCACCAATCGTTAGATCTTTAAGAATACGCGCCACCATCTCGCGGGAGGCCCCTACCCGATCAGCGATATCCTG
This sequence comes from uncultured Oceanicoccus sp., assembly GCF_963968385.1. Classification (NCBI taxonomy): domain Bacteria; kingdom Pseudomonadati; phylum Pseudomonadota; class Gammaproteobacteria; order Cellvibrionales; family Spongiibacteraceae; genus Oceanicoccus; species uncultured Oceanicoccus sp. The sequence goes on along the minus strand of NZ_CAXAHB010000021.1, from coordinate 18,908 downwards.
CTGGGTCAGTTTCTCGGGGATAATCGCCGAACCGTCTTCGCGCTGATCCGACAAAGTGGTTAAGACATTGGTCACGCGACCATAGACATCCTGCAAAGCCAATGCTTTAACATCTTTAGTCAGCTTGCGAACACGACGTGTTAGGTTGCGAATTAAGGTCCTAGCAATATTGGGATGCTGCTCCAATACCTTATTAAAATCTTCTTTATAGATGATACAGAAACTGGATTTCTCCATGGTTCGAACTGACGCAGAGCGCTTATCATCATCCAATAGCGCCAGCTCGCCAAAATAATCTTCAGCGGTCAAGGTATTCATAATAAATTCCTTGCCATTCTTGTCGCTGCAGTAAACCTTGACTCGGCCCGACTCAATAATATACAGCGAATCGGCATGATCATTTTCATTAATGATAACCGTATTTTTGGGGTAGCTACGGATCACCGTGCTTGCGGAGAGCGCTTCCAACTCCTGCTGTGAAAGCCCATCAAAAATTTCTACTTTATCGAGTATCATAATGTTTTGGTCATCTCTGTAATTATGGTCAGGCGTCGAATTTGCCCACTAAACAACTTACTACCCCACCAACGAGACAATCTGCTTGCAGGGGAACCGTCAACAGCGGCATTTGAACCCATCTATGCGCAGTTTGGCTTGAAATATAGCACAGCAATGGTAATTTTCCAGTTGACAACCCAACAATTTCCTTATCCCTGATATATACTAAAGTCACACCAATAACAAAGAACTGCAATGGAAAACCCAAACGCCATTCTCGAAGCTCACCAGTGGATACCGCTGTCGCGCCAACTCGTCACAGAGATTCACGGGTTGGAAAATCTTTGCCAAGAACAATGGCCGGATCTGGCGAGTGATTTTGAGAAATTACAAGCCGCTAGCCATAAATTGGACGACTTTACTCTGGCAGTGCTAGCGGGCGAAGTGGTCAGTTATAGCAAGATCTGGCATGACCTTAGAAATCTGATCGGCACCATTATGGGATATTGCGAACTGATGGAAGAAGAGCTGGAAACCAACCGCCTTCATCTCCACCAACCCCTATTGCAATTACGCGAACTCTGCGAGCAACTGTTAGCCAAAGATGAAGATATAGCTGATGTCAGCACGGCTCAATATCTTTCTACCAACAAAACCATCGGCACCATACTGATCGTTGACGATCAGATTGAAAGCCGCGAGATTCTTCGTCGCTACTTAAAACAAGGCCAACATCATGTATTAGAAGCAGATGGCGGCCAACAGATGTTTGAAGTGTTAGCTGAGAATGATGTCGATCTGATTCTGTTGGATTTAATACTGCCTGAAATGGACGGCGACGAACTACTACAACAACTTAAGTCTGATGAAAATCTCAGAGCTATTCCGGTGATTGTGGTGTCTGGCAATAAAGACACCGAGCGAGTTATTTTATGTATCGAGGCCGGCGCTGAGGATTATCTGTTTAAACCTTTTAACCATGTCCTGCTACAGGCCAGAATCAGTGCCGGTGTTGAACGCAAGCGCTGGCATGATAAAGAACAACTCTATCGCGATGAATTGGAGCGTAACCAGCGTTTTATCCGTGGCGTGTTCGGTCGCTATCTATCAGAAGAAATCGTCTCATCATTACTGGAAGACCCAGATGGGCTTGACCTTGGCGGTGTGCAACGCAAAGTCAGCGTTTTAATGGCCGATATTCGCGGCTTTACCACCATCTGCGAACAACTGCCCCCGCAGCGCGTGGTGAGATTGCTGAACAACTATCTGGGCACCATGAGTGAAGTTATCATGAAGTATAACGGCACCATTGATGAGTTTATTGGCGACGCCATTCTCGCCATCTTTGGAGCGCCAATTACTCGTGAAGACGATAGTGACCGCGCGATTCGTTGCGCTCTCGATATGCAGGCGGCCATGAGTGAGATTAACGAACGCAATAGAAGCGAAGATTTACCGGAAATCTCGATGGGCATCTGTATTAATACCGGTCCGGTAGTTGCCGGCAATATCGGCTCGGAGAAACGCGCAAAATATGGTGTGGTTGGTCATACTGTCAACCAAACTGCCCGAATTGAAGGACATTGTGAAGCGGGCAGTATCTTGTTGTCTGAAGCCACTGTAAACGATTGCAAGACCATGCTTTCTCTTGGTGAAAAGCGCTCTATTAAGGCCAAAGGTATTTTAAAAGCCATTAATATTTTAGAATTAAAAGGCATCGCGTCAGACGTCAGTATCGCTAAAGAAGCCGTCAAGGAATAGCCAAGGAATAGTCATGACCACCATCCTATTAGTTGAAGATAACGAAATGAACCGCGATATGTTATCGCGGCGCCTCAAGCGAAAAAATTACACCGTCACCACGGCCGATAATGGCGGTGCCGCCGTTGAAAAAGCCATCAAAGACCAGCCCGATTTAATCCTGATGGATATGGAGTTGCCGGTAAAAGATGGCTGGACCGCCAGCCGTGAAATAAAGCAACAACAGCACACTCCCATTATTGCCCTAACCGCTCACGCCCTATCGGGCGCAAAAGAAAAAGCAATGACTGCAGGCTGTGATGATTACGCGACTAAACCTATCGACTTCCCTGCACTCATCGCCATGATTGAAAAACATCTGGCTAACTAGCAAACATAAACTATGAGCTTACGCGAACGACTAACATTCTCCATTGTTATTATATTGATTTTATTTTCAATCAATGTGGGCACAGATTCATGGAGCAATAACGCTCGCAATGCTAGCCTAATCCAATTGCGCCAAGCAGTAACCGGCCAGTTACAAGCCTTTGCTCTTAAACAAAAAATCGATGATCTACATAAAGCGATCTTACTACTTAGCTCATTGCGCACCACACTGAATGAAACATTAACCCCTGAGGAAACTGCGCAGGCCCTTGATGAAACCATCGCATTGCAAGCCGAGATGGAACGGCTTGAGTCCACCATACAGAATCGCAGCTCAAGCCCATATACGATTTTAAAAAGCAGTTTTCTTGAATTGATACCATTATGGCAGGATTTCTATCGTAGCTATAACGATGACAATTATGATCACTATGAAGATAGCGACTACCGAGAATTAGTGTTTAAACAGGTGATTAACGACCTAGAACAGTTAGAAAAAAAACAAACCTATGCTATCGATCAGTATTCAGTTGAAATTGAAGAGATAGAATCCCTAACCAACAATATTACCTTCACCGTTTTCTTTTTCTCGGTCATCCTTATTATTGGCCTCGGCTTTTTCCTTATTCGCTATACCGGCAATGCCTTTAAACAACTCAAAAAAGGCACCATTATTATTGGCAGTGGCAACCTCGACTATCGTATTCCGTTAAAAAATCGCGACGAAGTTGGCCAAGTCGCCGAGGCCTTTAATGCCATGTCGGAAAAACTGCAACATGCCATTGCCGAGGTTCAGCGAACCAAAGAAAAGGCTGACCAGGCCAACCGAGCTAAAAGTAGCTTCCTCGCCAATATGAGCCATGAGTTGCGAACACCGCTCAATGCCATTATCGGTTATAGCGAAATGATGCTCGAAGATATCGAACTCCAAGATATCAGCATTGAAGATCAAAATAAGGATCTACAAAAAATCCTTACCGCCGGTCGCCATTTACTGAATCAAATCAATGATGTGCTGGATTTTTCAAAAATAGAAACCGGCAAAATGACGGTTTATAACGAAGAATTTGATAGCATAGCGATTTTAAAAGAAGTTATCTCCACGATTACCCCTCTCGCTCAAAAGGGCAACAATAGCCTGTCCTTTGAAAACAGCGACAAGTTGCCATTACTGAATAACGATATCACCAAATTTCGACAAATATTTTTTAATCTGCTCAGCAATGCCTGCAAATTTACCCAAAACGGCCATATCGACCTAAATGCTGAATACGACATCAGCACAAATCCAGCCGTTATGCGATTTAGTGTTGCCGATAATGGGATTGGCATGACTGAAGACCAGGCAAAAATCGTGTTTGACGCTTTTACTCAGGCAGATTCATCCACCACCCGAAGATTTGGCGGCACCGGTCTAGGCCTGGCTTTATGTAAACAATATTGTGATTTAATGGGCGCAACTATCAATGTAGTCAGCTCCATCCAAACAGGCACCAAATTTACTATCGAATTTCCCGTCAGCGCCTTAGTCAAAAATACCATCAAACAACCAACCGAGACCCACCTACCGCAAAAACCTGCCCACAAAAGTACCATATTGGTTATTGATGATGACCCCACCGCGCTAGCATTGACGGAAAGATTTCTGGATAAAGGTAACTTTAATATTATTTTATCGAATAGTGGTAAAGAAGGTATTCAACTCGCTGAACAGAAACAACCGGATGTCATTTTACTGGACTTAATGATGCCGGATATTAATGGCTGGACAGTATTATCAGTACTCAAAGAAAATATCCATACACAAAACATTCCCGTCATCTTACTCTCTATGCTCGACAAACAAATTTCAGGGTTGGAGAGCGCTATAGATTACCTTCAAAAACCGGTGGACTGGGAGAGGCTATCCGAAACTTTAGAACAACTTATTCCTGAAACACAGCACGGCAAACTTTTGCTGGTCGATAAAAAGTCTGCTGAGCGGGATGTACTGGTTAATACCCTTAATAAAAACGGCTGGCAGGTTAATACTAGCGAAACCAGTGAAAAATCCCAATCTATACTTGAACAGCAAACAATTAACGCACTACTGCTATCCGAGAATATCTTCCAACAAGATGATCAGCCAGCACTCAATATATGGCTAGAGAATATCAAACCCCTTATCAGAGAAAACACACCGATCATCGTTATGGGCAATAGCGAGCCTGCACCTGAAGAGCAGATAGATGATGTTATTTATGTGTTGCGACAGGGCTTTAATACCAACGATATAATCGCCAGTCTCAAGCTTCAAAATAAGGATAAGACGGCATAGACACTTTATGATCGGCATTGTCTACATACCACACAGATATACCACGACAAATACTAGTGCGTCTTTAAACCTGCGGACGCATATGCGGGAATAACAAGACATCACGTATCGATGGCGAATCCGTAAATAACATCACCAAGCGGTCAATTCCAATACCCTCACCCGCTGTTGGCGGCAAACCATATTCTAGCGCGGCTATATAATCAGCATCAAAATGCATGGCCTCATCATCACCGGCATCCTTCTCAACCACCTGAGCTTGAAAACGCTCGGCCTGATCTTCCGCATCATTAAGCTCTGAGAAACCATTGGCAATTTCGCGACCGCCGACAAAAAACTCAAAACGGTCGGTAACGAAAGGATCATCATCACAACGGCGTGCCAGTGGCGACACTTCTGTCGGATATTGAGTAATAAAGGTAGGTTGGTCGAGACGATGTTCTACCGTCTTTTCAAAAATTTCAATTTGAACCTTACCCAAGCCATAACTATCTTTTAGTGGGATATGTAGCTCTTGCGCCACTTTGCGAGCGCTTTCCAAATTATTGATATGTTCCGGCTTTACATCGGGGTTAAAGTGCAGAATGGAATCAAACACGGACAAACGCTGGAACGGCTTGGACAAGTCGTATTCCTGACTGCTCAGTATTTCACCATGATCATCCTTGGTGGTATTAACCAAGGTTGTCGTACCTAAAACATTCTCCGCCATTTTGCGCAGCATATCTTCGGTTAAATCCATCAAGTCATTATAGTCGGCATAAGACTGATAGAACTCCAACATAGTAAATTCAGGATTATGACGAGTCGATAAACCTTCGTTACGGAAATTACGGTTGATTTCATAGACACGTTCAAAACCACCGACCACCAAACGCTTTAAATAGAGCTCTGGCGCAATACGCAAATACATATCCATATCCAGTGAATTATGGTGCGTTATAAAAGGTCTAGCTGTAGCGCCACCCGGGATAACCTGCATCATTGGAGTTTCGACCTCCATAAAATTAGCACCATCGAGATAATTGCGGATAAAGCTAATCATCTTGGAGCGAATCTGGAAAACACTACGCGAATCTTCACTAACAATTAAGTCGATATAGCGTTGACGGTAACGCATTTCCTGATCTTGCAGACCGTGAAATTTATCCGGCAGTGGCCGCAACGATTTGGTTAATAGCTCAACCGTTTCCATATAAACATAAAGGTCGCCTTTACCCGATTTATGCACCGGACCTTCACAACCAATAATATCGCCAATATCCCAGGTTTTAATTTCTGGCAGCTGTGCTTCAGGCAGTTTCTTTTTATCAATATAAGCCTGAATTCGACCGCTCATATCCTGTAACACTAAAAACGGACCGCGTTTGGCCATAATACGACCGGCAACAGATGCGCGGCGATCTAATTGCTCTAGCGTTGCTTTATCCTTTTCACCCAACTCAAGCTGTAAGTCCTGTGCATAAGCATTGCGACGAAAGTTATTGGGAAAGGCATTACGCTGCTTGCGAATGACCTCCAACTTTGAACGGCGCTCGGCAATCAGTTTATTCTCGTCTGTAGCGTTATTGTCTTCTGACATATTATTAACTCGGTTAAGTCGTTAAACATTCTTTAAAGCCCCATTTTTAATGAAGCTTCCATAAATTGATCCAAATCACCATCCAATACATTATTGCAGTTACTGGTCTGCACATTGGTACGTAAATCTTTAATGCGTTGATCATCCAACACATAGGAGCGTATTTGACTACCCCAGCCGATATCCGCCTTAGTATCTTCCAAGGCCTGCGATGCTTCGTTGCGCTTGAGCATTTCCATTTCATACAGTTTAGCCTTTAACTGTTTCATTGCCGCATCACGGTTTTTATGTTGCGAACGCTGACTTTGGCATTGCACCACAATACCGCTGGGCTCATGGGTGATGCGCACGGCAGAGTCAGTTTTATTAACATGCTGACCACCGGCACCGCTGGCTCGATAAGTATCAGTGCGCAAATCCGCTGGATTAATGTCTATATCAATATTATCGTCGACTTCAGGGGATACGAACACCGAACAAAAAGAGGTATGACGGCGACTGCCGGAATCAAAAGGAGATTTTCTGACCAAACGATGTACGCCGGTCTCGGTGCGCAACCAACCAAAGGCATACTCGCCGGTAAATTGGATAGTTGCCGACTTAATACCCGCCACATCGCCGTCAGAAGCTTCCATTAGCTCGGTTTTAAAGCCCTTGGATTCACCCCAGCGCAAAAACATTCGGCAAACCATTTCTGCCCAATCCTGTGCCTCGGTACCACCGGAGCCTGATTGGATTTCAAGGAAGGCATTATTGGCATCCATTTCACCGGAGAACATCCGCCGAAACTCCAGCTTGGCCAAATGCTCACCCAAGGCTACAATTTCAGACTCGACCTCGGCAAAGGTTTCTTCGTCCTCTTCCTCAACCGCCATCTCTAACAATTCTGATAAATCGCTTAAACCGGTGGTCATGGTATCAATAGTGTTTACCACCGCTTCCAGCGAGGAGCGCTGACGACCCAGCTCCTGAGCTCGTTCAGGCTGCTCCCAAACGCTAGGCTCGCCTAGCTCAAGCTCAACTTCAGCCAATTGCTCTTTTTTAGCATTATAGTCAAAGGTACCCCCTAAGGACTTCAGTCCTATCAGTCAGGTCTTTGATACTTTGCTTGATCGCGCCTACTTCTATCATAGCTATGCTGGTGTCTGAGCTGGTTGGGGAAGCGCGGCATTTTACCGTAACTGCGGGGTTAGGTAAATCAGTGACTAGGCCACATGACAGGCTATGGCCGTTGAAATGGGGTTTGCATCCAATCCAATAGATTACTGAAAGGTATAAGCCGGCAACAAGGCCTTAAAATCAGCTGGATTATCCAGCGACTCACCACTCAACTTGGCTTGGTTAGCAAACTGACCCACCGTATAAATCGTTAAACGTCGATTATTCTCAATCAGATCCTCAACAAAGAACTGCTGCCACTGTTGATAGGTTAACGATTGCACAGCATCGATTAACTGCTGTCGAAAATCAAATTGGTGGTAATTCTGGCCAATATCCGACCAATAACGCTGCGTTTGCTGGTCAAGATTTTGTGGCTGCTCAGCTAACTTTGATAACACCGCATTGCGCTGCTGATTAAAATCCTGCTCGGTAATATCTGTCAGCGCTTCAAAACGCTGGCGGATAAATTGGTTAATTTCCTGCTCCAGTTTTTCAGGGCCAGCGACCGGCGACTGCACAAGAAAATACAAGCCCGGCACATCCATCAAAGGGTAAGCACCTGAGAACACGATATAACCCAGCTGTTTTTCGGTTCTTAAACTACTGTAAAAATCTGCCCGCAGCATTTGCGCGGTCACGCCCATAGCCGCCCGACGAAGCTTATCGGTGTCTTTAGCCTGAATATAAAGCATTAAGGATGCATCACTGTATTGACTTGCTAGCTGATGGGAGAATGCTTTTTGCGGCAACTTAGTGATTTCAATAGCGGCTGGTGATGCCGATGCAACCAATAAGGCGTCTTTAACACTAGCCGCATAATGCTCGGCTTGTTGTTGTGAGTAATTACCGTAAACCAGCATATCAATCTGGCCGGCTGACAATAGTTTTTTCCGGTAATTTTTTAGCTGCTCCAATGTCACATTTTGATAGGCAACCAGCTGCTCTTGATCGGACCAACTATTTTTATCAAGCAGACCGGGCAGCTGACCCATTATCAAATGATAAGGCTGTTGCTTATCCATATTCTCCAATTGACGAATATGCTCAAGCTTAATATTTTCAAAGCGTGCTACGTCAAAGGCAGGTGAAGACAGCTCGGTAAGAATTTTTTCCAGCAACAGAGCCTGCTTATCGGTAAAACCACTAATTTTTACTGAGAAACCCCGCCCGTGGGCATTTAATCCATAGTATAAACCGGCCAAATCTGCCGCATATGACATTTCATTTAACGCATCCTTGATCATGGCTACCAGCAATTGCAATTGCACCTTATGTTCAACCGAATCGCTGGCCACCGGCGAGCGCACACTAAAAAACAAACTACCGCGAGGAGAGATAAACCTACCCCCCTGTTTAAACCATAAACGCAGGCCATCTTTATCGCTTAGCAGAGATGGCGCATCTTGAGCCGGCGTTGACTTTAAGATTGATAGATCATCGGCAATAAACAGGTTTTTTTCTGGCAGTGTAATTTGCTTATTGATACCGGCATTAATCCAGGTATTTAATACCTGTTGATCCGGTTTGCTAACACGATAATCCGCATGATAAAAATACGTTTGTTGATCGGTTTTAACGTCAGGTGCCGTTAAGGTCACGATACTATTTTGAGGCGTTAAAAAGCTCAAATAGCGCTCAATCAAATCTGGATCGTATGTGGTCATTAATGAACCGGCACGCAATAGATCCCGCGCTGGGTAGTCATGCATTGCCGATGATAAAACGCTAACATAATCTATAGCCGGTGATTTTTGCTGAAAACGGAATTGCTGTTCGGCAATAGCCTTTTGCTCGGCAAATAACCACGCCTTATCCGCTGACGCTTTTATTCGATTAATGGTCTGAAAAACGGCGGTCACAATCTTATCAGAGGCTTTAACACCGGACTCGGTTAATTGAATGGTAATATTAAATGTAGCCCCACCCTGATAACGTAAACCCGAGCCAGCACCTAAACCTTCAACCCAACCTTGTGACTTTAAATACGACAACAAACTTCCCTTGCCTTCATGGCCCAGGATATTACCCAAAAAGCTCATCGGTTTTTGCTGGTAGTACTGAGTATCATCAGGGGTTGGAAAAGCGATAGATAACATGCGCAGAGATTTTTCGGGCTTAATCGCTACCGTGATGGGTAGACTACCCTCAGTCATCAAAGGCTGCTTGATCTTAGCGATTTGCTTATGATTATTTTTTACCGCCGAGAATTTGCTGGTAGCCATGGCTTCAAGATCATCTAAAGACTCACGACCTATCAACACCAGCGACATGATATTGGCAGAATAATTTTCAGCATAGAAAGCCAGCAACTGATCTCTCAAACTGCCATTGGCAGCTTTATCACCTTCTGTAGACAGTGTTTCAAGATTACCCACGGCCAGCTTGGCAAAGGGATGCTGGGGATTGATAATCTGCTTAAACACATCCGCCGATTTACGACGTTCATCTTTGATTTTGGCTTTGTATTCAGAATGAACGGCGTGTTTTTCACGCTCAACATAGGCTTTGGAAAATAATGGCGCCACAAAAAATTGCGAAAAACGATCCAGTGCCGGCTCAAAACTATCGGGATCAATATCAAAGAAATAATTAGTATGCTCAAACGAAGTATAGGCATTATGGCTACCACCATGACGACTGATAAACGCCTGATAGTCTCCCGCTTCGGGGTATTTTTCGGTACCGAGAAATAACATATGTTCGAGAAAATGCGCCAAACCTTGATAATCCTCAGGATCCTGTCTACTCCCCACATGCACGTCTAACGATGCCGCCGAGCGTTCGGTGTTACTATCTGATATCAATAATATATTGAGTTGATTGGCTAAGGTCAGGTAACGGTACTCGCGGTTATCATTCACACTTTTGATGACTGTCTGTGGATTATTAGCAGGCAAAAAGCTGCTACAAGCCGTCACCATCAAGAGCAGCCCAATCAAAATAACTGACGACTGAAAACACTTATTTATACCGTTTATCATTAAGAGACATCCCTGATAGATGAAATAACGTTTGATCACTCTGCTACACTGGCTCGCCGAGCAGTAGGCCAGGCATTAATGACGGCCTTGATTAAAGTCGCCAATGGGATAGCAAAGAAAACGCCCCACAACCCCCAAAAGCCGCCAAATACAACGATGGCTAAAATAATCGCTACCGGATGTAAATTAACCGCTTCGGAAAATAACCATGGCACCAGCACGTTACCGTCCAAGGCCTGAATAACCACATAGACAACCATTAGGCTAAAAAATTCAGACCCCCAACCCCACTGGAAAAAACCAATCATCGCAATGGGTATGGTGATAACAGCGGCACCAATAAATGGAATCACGACTGACAAACCTACCAGCACCGCCATTAATGCCGCATAATTTAAACCCAGAAAAATAAACGCCAGATAACTCACCAAACCCACGATCACAATTTCGATCGCTTTACCGCGAACATAATTGGCTACCTGATCATTCATCTCATGCCATATTTTTGTCAGCATGGGGCGCTCTTTCGGCAAGAAACTAGCTATCCAATCAAGCAATAGCTGACGGTCCTTCAGGAAAAAGAACACCAAAATAGGCACCAAAACAATAAAAATTAATATACCAACCACATTGGGAATACTGGAGATGGAAAAAGACAGAACCGACTGCCCCACTTTAGCAGTCTCTGAACGAGCGAGCACAATCCACTCTTGAATTTGCTGCTCGGTAAAGATAGATGGGTATTTTTCAAGCAGAACAAACATCAGTTGTTGCCACTGCGATAGCATACCCGGCAACTCATTAAACAGATTGACCATTTGATTCCAAGCCAGCGGCAAAATAATCAACAAAGCCGTTAAAAAGGTACCCACAAAGACAACAAAAGCAATCGACACAGCGACCCAATGAGGTACATTACGAGCCGTTAATTGACCAATTAAGCCTTGCATCATAAACGCAAGAATCAGGCTGGTGATCGCAGGCGCTAGCATATTACCCATAGTAATCAGAATGATCAGACTGGTGGCGATCAACAGCAACAGAATAATCGATTCTTCTTCCACAAAAATTTGATCTAACCAGCGTCTAAAGATCTTTATCATAGGAATCCCGAAAGCCTTTTACGGTTAATTTTTTTCCAACCAATAATAGTAGATACCATCAATTTCCTGCCGCTTTAATAACTTATGACCACTATGATTGGCAAACACCTGAAAATCACGCCAAGAGCCCTGATCGGTGGCGGTTACCTGTAACCGTTCACCACAAGCCATTGAATTAAGGGCTTGCTTGGCTTTTAATAGTGGCAACGGACAAGCTAAACCACAGGTATCCAATTGACGAATGGACGCTGTCATATAACGAGTAATCAACAGTTGTTAAAGAACTCCAGTATAGCCGGATGAGGGTATAGACCCAAGTACTTGCCCGCTTTAAGGCCATTAGAAGAATTTTTAGGCCTAACATGTAGCCAATAGCGCAATTGCTCACCCATCTCTAAAGTGCGACTATTAGATAAGACCCGACTAGATAAGACCCGACTGACCTAGACTTTGAGGCCACGCCAACCGACGTGAAAAACTTTCAACTCCGCTTATTGTTGCTTCTGGCCGCCTTACTAGCCAACACAGCAAACGCTCAGGTAAAAGACCCGATTGATCTTCCTGAACTGGGCGACGCCTCCTCTGCCCTATTCTCTCTGGAAAAGGAATATCAGCTTGGTCGCGCCTGGCTACGAGCCTTTCGCAGCCGAGTCGATATTGTTTCTGATCCACTGCTGCAAGATTATGTCGAGGAACTAACCTATCGATTGGCCACCCATAGCGAATTAAAAGATCGGCGACTTGATATTATTATTGTTAACAACCGCACGATCAACGCCTTTGCCGTACCCGGCGGGGTTCTGGGTATCCATAACGGACTATTATTACAAGCAGAAACCGAAGCACAATTTGCCTCGGTGATGTCGCATGAATTGGCGCACCTTAGCCAGCGCCACTTTGCTCGCAATGTAGAAGCTCAAAAACGCAATGCCATCCCGACCATGGCAGGCCTGTTGGCAGGCTTTATTCTTGCCGCCACCGATGGTGGCTCCAGCGGTATGGCGGCTATCGCGGCCACTCAGGCCGCTAACCTACAAAGCCAACTGCGCTATAGCCGCCTTCACGAGCAGGAAGCTGATCGTGAAGGCATGCAAACCATGGTGCGAGCCGATATGGACCCCAACGCTGCTGTAGGCATGTTTGAAGTCATGCAACAAGCCTCGCGTTATGATGGCAATCGACCACCGGAATTTTTATTAACACACCCGGTTACGGAAAGCCGTATCAGCGATGCTCGCAATCGCTCTCGCCAGTATCCGCGCAAAATGTATACCGATAATCCTCATTTTCAGTTAATGCGCACCAAGGTGGCATTAAGCTTTATTGAAAATAGCAAAGAGGCGGTAAAATATTTTCGCGCCAAACAAACAAGCCCGGGGCGCTACCCCGATGCGGATCAATATGGTCTGGTGCTGGCGCTAACTGCCAACAGTGAATTTAATGAGGCACAGCAACGACTCAATCAATTAATAACCGCTGCACCCAATGAAATCAGTTATCTGTTGGCACAAGCGGAGTTGGATATGGCCTCGGGCAAATGGCTAGAAGCCATCACACGATTAGAGAACGCCCTTGCTTTAACCCCTGACAGCCACCCCATCACTATGACATTAGCCAGAAGCTATCTATTGGCTAACCAGCCACATAAGGCTGAAGCTCTGTTGGAACATCATACACAGGTAAAACCCAACGAACCCTCAGTATGGTATTTACTAGCGGAAACACATGGCCTAGCTGGCAATATTGTGGGCGTACATCGCGCCAGAGCAGAGTATTTTGTATTGAAAGGTGTTCTGGATAAGGCGGCAAAACAGCTCAATTATGCGCTGCCACTGGTAAAAAACGATGATTTAACCACGGTTAAAATCGAACAAAGAATTATGCAGATTAGGCGTATGAAAACGCAGATGAAAAATCTTTAAGGGCTGTCTTTGCCATCTTGCGACAATCACTAATGGCTACTGATTCGCTGAAAAATCTAACATCCGCGTTAAGGGTTTCATTGCCTGCTCACCCAAGCTTTTATCAACAAAGACCTCGCCAACGCCTGCCTCTAATGCTTGTGCTAAATTATCCAGCGCATTCATCGCCATCCACGGACAACTTGCACAACTGCGACAAGTCGCACCACTGCCTGCGGTTGGTGCCACGATAAATTCTTTGTTGGGAACCTGTTGTTGTAATTTATAAAAAATACCTTGATCCGTAGCCACAATAAACTGTTTATTGGACATGGTTTCAGCGGCATTAATAATTTGCGAAGTAGAACCCACATAGTCCGCCATATTAACCACGGGCTCGGGGGATTCAGGATGTACCAGAATAGCCGCTTCAGGATAGATTGCCTTTAGGTCTTGCAAGCCTTTGGCTTTAAATTCTTCATGCACAATACAGGCACCATCCCACATCAACACATCAGCACCGGTTTCACGCTGCACATAGCTACCCAAGTGTTTATCCGGTGCCCAGAGGATTTTTTCGCCCTGCCTATCTAAATGTTCAACCACCTTTAAAGCAATACTGGAAGTCACTACCCAATCGGCTCTAGCCTTAACCGCAGCGGAAGTATTGGCATAAACCACAACGGTACGATCAGGATGCTGGTCACAAAAATCTGAAAACTCATCGGCGGGACAGCCGATATCCAAAGAACAAGTGGCCTCTAAGGTGGGCATTAAAACACGCTTTTCCGGCGAAAGAATTTTGGCGGTTTCGCCCATAAACTTGACCCCGGCAACGACCAGCGTTGAAGCGGGGTTATCACGGCCAAAGCGGGCCATTTCCAAAGAATCCGACACACAACCACCGGTTGCCTCAGCCAACTCTTGAATAACCGGGTCGGTGTAATAATGCGCGACTAATACCGCCTTTTCACGCACCAGCAAATCTTTGATGCGTTGCTTCAAATCAGCCTGCTGATCATCGCTCAAAGGGCGGGGCTGATCTAAATGGTCTAAATGATCACGAACCAATTGCTGATCCGCAGCATTGTGAGACATAACAGCTTCTGACATGTAAATTTTTAACCTCTTGCCTGAATTAAGGCAACATAGAATAGCAACGGCGGGATTTTAACAGAAAAAATAGCTAAATATAAAAGCACTGCCTGTAAGTTAAAGATTTTTCACCAATGGAGCGCTACAATAGGCACCGCCTGAATAATTGATGATAAAAATCTGGAGTAAAAATAATGTCAACAGACCCACATAGCTTTGACCAAGCTAAATTGGCGAACTATCTGGAGCAGCAAATCGAAGGCTTTAAAGGCCCACTGACCGCCGAAAAATTTCCCAACGGCCAATCCAACCCGACCTTTGCCATCACCGCTGCAAGCGGCCGCTATGTCCTGCGCCGCAAGCCACCTGGGGAGCTATTAAAATCGGCCCATGCCGTTGATCGGGAATTCCGCGTTATTCAGGCACTGGCCAACTCCGACGTCCCCGTAGCCAAGGTCTATCACCTCTGCGAAGACGATAGCATTATTGGCAGTATGTTTTATCTGATGGAATACGTAGAAGCTAGCGTTTACTGGGACGCTACCCTGCCGGCAATGAATAACCAGCAGCGCAACAAAATTTATGATGACATGAATCGTGTTTTAGCCGCCATGCACTCAGTTGACGTCGACCAAGTTGGTCTCAGTGATTACGGCAAACCGGGTAATTATTTTGACCGTCAACTGGATCGCTGGAGCAGACAGTACCGCGCCTCCGAAACCGAAACCATCGAAGCTATGGAACAACTGATGACATGGCTGGAAGTTAACAAGCCGAAAGATGATGGCCGCGTCAGCCTGGTCCATGGTGATTTTCGTTTGGACAATATGATGTTTGACCCTGCCACACAGCAGGTTAAAGCGTTGGTCGACTGGGAACTGTCGACACTGGGCCATCCGTTTGCGGATTTGGCCTATCAGTGTATGCAGTTACGTTTACCCGCAAACGGTAAACTGGCAGGCCTAGCCGGTATTGATCGCGCAGCCTTAGGTATCCCCTCTGAAGAGGAATATGTCGCCCTCTATTGCCAACGAATGGGTATTGAAAAAATCGATAACTGGAATTTCTATCTGGCTTTTAGCTTTTTCCGTTTTGCCGCCATTTTACAGGGTGTTAAAAAACGTGCGCTTGACGGCAATGCCTCAAGCAAAAAAGCACTAGAGATGGGGGCTACGGTAAAACCTCTGGCAGAAGCGGCCACTGAATTAATCACTTAAAACATACCGTTGCCGTAATGACAGGCTCACTATTAAATAGACGTTTTAGCGTCGCCCCGATGATGGACTGGAGCGACCGTCACTGCCGAATGTTTTGGCGGCAGCTGACGGGTAGCGCCCTACTCTATACCGAGATGGTCACCACCGGTGCCCTTATCCATGCCGGTGCTGATCGTTTTCTTCGCTACCATGAGGATGAACACCCCATTGCCCTGCAACTAGGTGGCAGCAACCCGGCCGATTTAGCGACCTGTACCAAACTGGCCGAACAGTGGCGCTACGATGAAGTGAACCTGAACTGCGGTTGCCCCTCTGACCGGGTGCAAAACGGCCTGTTTGGTGCCTGCCTGATGGCACAGCCGCAACGGGTAGCTGACTGCATTAAGGCAATGCAGGATGCAAGCTCGTTACCCGTAACCGTTAAGCACCGTATCGGTATAGATGATATGGAAGGCTATGAGCAACTGCTGGCATTTATACAACCCATAATGGACACCGGATGCACTACCTTTATTGTCCACGCCCGCAAAGCCTGGCTGAAGGGATTAAGCCCCAAGCAGAATCGCGAAATTCCGCCTCTCGATTACGCCATGGTTTATCGACTAAAACAGGATTTCCCCCAGCTGGAAATTATTATTAACGGCGGCATTACCGATCTCGAGCAAAGCCTTGAGCATCTCAACCATGTGGATGGGGTTATGTTGGGCAGAGCCGCCTACCATAACCCCTACCTTCTGGCTGAAGTCGACCAGCGTATTTACCAACAACCTGCAATAAACAAAACTCGCGATCAAGTGTTACTGGACTTTTTACCCTATGTCGAGGAACAATTGACCGCTGGTGTACCGCTTAACCATCTCTCCCGTCATCTTCTGGGTTTATTTCAGGGCGTTGCGGGAGCCAAACTCTTTCGCCGGCATATTAGTCAGCAAGCCCATATCAAGGGGGCCGGTATTGAGGTTATCCATCAGGCCAGAGCATTAATGCTAGAGGCACAACAGCGCAACGACGCCTACGCTGCAAGCCAGCAACCATCATAAATAGAGCAACCGTCATGAGTAATAAGCTAGATCAATTAAAAAGCATCACCGATGTAGTAGCCGATACCGGCGATATTGAAGCCATTGAACGCTTTAAGCCAATGGATGCGACCACCAACCCCTCGCTATTATTAAAGGCGGCGCAATTGCCACGCTACGCCAAGCTGGTTACTGCATCCAAAGCTTGGGCACAGCAACAAGGGGGCAGTGAAAAAGAACAGCTGGCTAATTGCAGCGATAAACTAGCAGTAGCGATTGGCTGTGAAATTTTAAATATCATTCCGGGGAAAATATCGACAGAAGTAGATGCACGCCTATCCTTTGATACTGCCGCCACTATTGAAAAAGCCCGCAAACTGATCGGGCTATATGGTGCGGCCGGTATTGAACCCAACCGTGTGCTGATTAAAATTGCTGCCACCTGGGAAGGTATCAAAGCGGCTGAAGTTTTGGAGCAAGAAGGCATTAACTGCAACCTGACGCTGTTATTTGGTTTTGCTCAGGCGGCGGCTTGCGCAGACGCCGGTGTCTTTTTGATTTCACCTTTTGTAGGGCGTATTTTAGATTGGTACAAAGCCAATACCGGCCAGAAAGATTACCGCGCAACCGAAGACCCCGGTGTTTTGTCCGTTAGCCGTATTTATAATTTTTATAAACAACAGGGTTACCAAACAGTGGTGATGGGCGCAAGCTTTAGAAACCTTGGCGAAATTGAACAATTGGCGGGCTGTGACCGTTTAACCATTAGTCCGGCACTATTGGAACAACTGGCCAATGACAACGGTGTACTTGAACGCCAATTAGATGCCGACAACACGGGTACCGCCATTGCCAAACCCGATAATACCGAGCAAGCTTTTCGCTGGGCGATGAATGAAGATGCCATGGCCACTGAAAAACTGGCCGAGGGTATCCGCAACTTCACCATTGACCAAATCAAGCTTGAACAACTACTCAAAGACCGGAGCTGATCCGTGCTAGACGCTATTAAATCATTTTTTACCACTGAACTCGCCACCGACAATAATGAAAATGAGCACTGTAAAATTCAATTAGCCGCCGCAGCACTGTTGATTGAATTAAGCCGGGCTGATTTTCAGCGAGCTCCGCAAGAACAGCAAGCTATTGAAACAGCCCTGCAGAAATCGTTTAAACTGAGCGATGAGCAACTTGCCAAATTGATCGATTTGGCCGAGCAGGAAAACCGGGATGCAACATCCTTGTATCAATTTACCAACCTAATCAAGGATGAATACTCGCTGGAACAACGTTTCCAATTAGTAAAAATGTTATGGCAGGTAGCCATGGCCGATGGTGAATTGAGCAAATATGAAGATCACTTGATTCGAAAAATCGCCGAGTTGATTTACTTACCCCACAGTCAATTTATTCAGGCCAAGCTCGACGTTATTGGCCGCTAAACCAGCGATTGGTCTAGGATGCTGCTTCGAGAGTATCTACCAGAGCAGAGAAAGCTTCACGGTTGGCGTCGTTTAGCTCCATCAACACACGGTGCGCTTCTATCACCTTGCTACGACAGCGGGCCTCGTCCGTCGATTTTAGTGGCAGCTCGCCCAGATTATCACAGGGCTGACCTAAATCCTGATGAATATCAAACACCTGATTAAACCCCATACTGTCCAATAAACGGGTTATATCAGCGTTTGGCGAAAGAATAATTGGGACTAACTGATAATGACGTTTTGCCTGCACGGCTAATTTAGCGAGTAGACCCAAAGAAGTGCTATCAAGACCTTCAGCCTCTGACACATCGACCACCACACCTTCGATAACAGCGCTGGAAAACATGTGATCGAAATAATCGTCGATGGTGGTACACAGTGTCAGGCGTACATCACCCACCAACTTAATCACGAAAGTAC
>NZ_CAXAHB010000020.1:0-25918 GCF_963968385.1 uncultured Oceanicoccus sp. | reverse complement strand
TCTTGCTGTTGTTGTTTAAGTTGTTCCAGTAGTTGTTTATTAAACAGCGCATCTTCCATATCTGGTATTTTAGTCAATGCTTTATTATAGGCGTCTATGGCTTGGTCTAACTGACCGGCTTTAGCCAACGCATTTCCCCGATTATAGTGGTCGTTAGCACTGTCTGCTTTAGCAAATTGCTTGGCTGCGCTGTCATAATCACCGGCCTGGAAGCTGGCGCTGGCTTTCCATTGTGGGTGATTAAATAAATTAGCAGCCGTTTTAGCATCACCATTCTTTAGGGCTTCAGCAGCGCGCTGGTCAGGACGCTGCCATAGATCTTGCCACTCAAAGGCATAACCGCTTTGCGGTTGAGTCAGTATCAGTAGTGGTAACACTAATAACCAGCCGCGACGAAAGGCTAATAGGGCCAGAGGCAATAGTGCCAGCGCTAGCAATGAACCGCGATCATGCCACTGATCGAATTGTCGCTCGGTTAGTACGGTATGCTCTTCCAGCTGGTTGGTTAATTTTGGTAAAAGAAATGCCATGTCATTATCGTTTAAGCTGATATCGCTATAGCGGCCATTACTTTGTTTGGCCAGTTGTTCTAGGCGTGAGCGTTGCAATTGCGGCACAATAATATCGCCGCTGTTATTTTTGAGAAAACCCGATTTGGCCGGTATTGGTGCGCCGTCAGTCGTGCCAACGCCCATAATGGATAGCTCATAAGCACCGCCGCCCAGTAGATT
This sequence comes from uncultured Oceanicoccus sp., assembly GCF_963968385.1. Lineage (NCBI taxonomy): Bacteria > Pseudomonadati > Pseudomonadota > Gammaproteobacteria > Cellvibrionales > Spongiibacteraceae > Oceanicoccus > uncultured Oceanicoccus sp. The sequence goes on along the minus strand of NZ_CAXAHB010000020.1, from coordinate 25,187 downwards.
ATTGATATCATCAACATCGCTTTGAGTAATACTATCGGTGATTAATAATATCCGGCCATTACTAACTCCGGTATTGTCAAAACACTGTTTGGCCAGTTTTAATGCCGCTACAGGGTCGCTACCAAATACCGGCATCATGCCCGGAGCCAAGGCAGGCATTAAATTGGCGATAGTCGAGTTGTCATCGGTTAAGGGCGATACGATATGTGCATCACCGGAATAAGCAATTAAGGCGGTTAGGCCCTCATCCCGTTGTGCCAGAATATCCAAAATTTTATGGCGCGCCCGGACCAGACGTGAAGGTTTAATATCTTCCGCCAGCATCGATAACGATAAATCGAGCACAATAACCAGCGCATCCTGTTTTTTATGGATTGGCTGCGGGAGTTTTTTCCAGCTGGGGCCTGCCATCGCTATGGCCGCAATAATCCAAGTCAGTAGTAATAGTAGCCACGGCCAGCGGCTTGTTTTGTTGATACCACCGTCAGTCAGGTGATTCAATAATTGCGGATTGATAGCAGCCTGCCAATTGGCCGCACTGTTTTTTTGCTGCCAGAAAAAAATTACTAGCAAAACAGCAGGTATGATCGCTAACAGCCATTCCGGCCGTAAAAAATGAAATTGATTAACCATTAGCTGGGCGTTCATAACGACTTCTCCGCAGCCAATGGTTTGTTAGTTATGGTTGACCACCAGAATTGCCACGGTAATAAGCTTAAAGCTAATAAACCACTTAAACCCAGGGCAAAGGCTAATGGCCAATAAAATAAGGCTTTTTGTGGTCTGAAGGTTTGCTGCTTATCTTCAACCGGTTCCAGTTGATCGAGAATACGATAAATGTCCAATAGCTGCTCAGGGTTGCGCGCACGAAAGTATTGACCGCCTGTTAGATCAGCGATTTGTTGTAGTGTTTTTTCATCCAGATCAGCAGAAGGGTTAATGCGGCGAGCGCCAAAGCTACTACCAAAAATACCTTGGGTGATCATTTCATCCGCGCCGACACCAACGGTATAGATAACGATATTATTTTCTGCTGCTAATTTGGCGGCGGGAACGGGTTTGACTTCGCCACCGTTGTTTTGACCGTCGGTCAGCAAAATCATCACATGGCGATCGCCGGGTCGATCGCGCAAGCGTTTTACCGATAAGCCAATAGCATCACCAATAGCGGTATTTTGCTCGCCTGCAAAACCAATTTGAGATTCTTTCATAAACCGTTGCACCGTAGTAAGGTCAAAGGTTAGCGGGGCTTGCAGATAAGCTTGGCTGCCAAATAATACTAGACCCAAACGGTCGCCTTTACGGCGCTGGATAAAATCATTGAGTACCGTTTTAACGGCAGTAAGCCGCGATACTTGTTTGTTGCGGACGACCATATCCTCGATTTTCATACTGCCGGATAAGTCGACGGCCAGCAATAAATCACGACCACTGGTAGGTAGGCTAACAGGGTCACCAATCCAGGTTGGACCCGAGGCGGCAGCAACCAAAGTACTCCATATTAAGGCTAAACAAACCAGTCGTATTTTACGTTGCTTGATAGCGCTGGTTTTTTGCTGTTCTAAACCAGAAAGCTCGCGATAAAAAGGCACTCTAACCGCTGTCTGTTGTTGTTTGGCTATTGGCAGCAGCCAAAAAGCCAGCATTGGCAACGGTAATAGATAGACGACCCAGGGGCATTCAAAGCTTAGCATAACGGCTGGGCACTCCGTTTTATATCGTGCTGTTTAATCCATCGCTCGGCGACTTTGTCTAGCTCCAGCAAATTAAAATCGGCGATGTCCGGAGCGTAAGGGCCATCGAGTAATACCTTGGCAATACCTTGGCTAAAGTCACTGGTATTGCCGCTACTATCTAAAAAAGCTAACCACTGTTGACCGCTTAAACTGGCGATATCAGTAGTGGGTTCTGCCGCCAGCGCTGTCTGTTTAAGTAGTCGATTTAATTGTTGTAGATAATCTGTAGGGTTTTGCCGTTGCAACATAGCTAGTTGCTGCAAGGCATATTTGCGATAGCGATTGTGCTGAATATGCTTGCGCCAGACATAAACCGATGCAGCCAACAAAGCAATAATAACGATACACACTATCCACCAGCCCAGCGCGGGCGGCCAAGTGCTTATCGGCTCGGGTAAATGAATATCACGTAATTGTGCGAGTGGATCCTGCGCTGGCATATCTAGCGTTTGGCTCCTGTTGCCGTTCCATAATAACGGTATAAATGTTGTAGCGGTGCTTGCTCGGTAGAAACCTTAATTAATGGAATCCCCAGCTTGCCCAATTGCTGTTTTAAGGCTTGCTGCTTAGCCGCAAAATGTTGCATATAATTTTGCCGAGTCTGATAACTGCCAGTATGGATTTGGCTACGTTGATTGCCGTCAGTGACGCTATATTGGCCGGGAGGCGGTAATTGCTGTTCCAGCGGGTCGTAAATAAATAAAGCGGTTATTTCGCAGTGACGGGAGAGTTGGTGTAAATGTTTAAGCACATTGCCATCATTAAAACCGCTGAAGTCACTGATAATATAAATAGTGCTGCCGGGTCTGGCGATGCGACGCAGCTCAATTAAGGATTCTTCCAGTCGTTGGGCCGAGGATAGGCCAACACCGCTGTTTTTATTAAGAGCGTGGTTAAATTTCAGCATTAAATGAATTAACGCCAGAGCGGATTGGCGACTGCGGCGGGGACGTATTTCCTGTTGCCCAGTGTTGCCAAATACCAAGCCACCGACACGGTCGCTATTATGCAAGCCGGACCACGTGATTAAAGCGCCCAGATAACAGGCCATTACCGACTTAAAACAGGTTTTGCTACCAAAGAACATGGATTGCCGTTGGTCGGTTACCACTAGCATGGGGCGCTCCCGTTCTTCTTGAAAAAGTTTGGTATAGGCTTTACCGCTACGAGCTGTGACACGCCAGTCAATCGTGCGAATATCATCACCGGCTTGATAGGCTCTGACTTCTTCAAAATCGATACCGCGGCCACGAAAGTTGGTTTTGTTGGGCCCCGCCAGCAAGCTCAACGCCTTACGACGTTGTTGTAGTTTTAAATCCTTGGCAACAAAGCGGGCGCTGATCATATCGTCAAGGTCGATATAAGCACCGTTTAAACGTTGTTCTAATCTATTTTTATTAGTTGTTATTGCCATTAAGTGGCGGCCTCTAGGCTACGGGCACATGCCTAAGTAGTTGTTCTATCACTTGATCAGTACCAATGCCGTTGGCTTCTGCCTCAAAGCTTAATATCAGGCGGTGGCGCAACACGTCGGCGGCAACCGCTTGCACATCGTCGGGGCTGACAAAGTCTCTGCCGTTAATCCACGCGTGAGCACGGGCGCAGCTATCAAGGGCAATGGTCCCTCTTGGGCTAGCACCCAATTCAATCCATGCGGCTAGGTCACTGCTATAGTTGCCAGGTTGACGGCTGGCCATAATCAGTTGGACGATATATTCCTCAACAGCAGGGGCTGTATGCAAAGCAAGAGCCTGCTGTCTGGCGGAGAAAATAGTTTGTTGTAGTACCGGTGCAGGGGTTGGAGCGGGTTCTGTGTTTTGAATCGATTCATCGCGAACTAATTGCAGTATTTTACGTTCGGCATCTACCGTGGGGTAATCCACACGCACATGCATTAGAAAGCGATCTAACTGCGCTTCTGGCAGGGGGTAAGTGCCTTCTTGTTCAATGGGATTTTGCGTCGCCATCACTAAAAATAATTCAGGCAAGGCGTAGGTGGTTTTGCCTACACTGACTTGGCGTTCTGCCATGGCTTCTAATAAAGCTGATTGAACCTTGGCGGGAGCGCGGTTGATTTCATCTGCCAACACCAGATTATGGAAAATCGGGCCTTGCTGGAATTGAAAACTGCCATCTTCTGGGCGGTAAACATCCGTGCCCGTAATATCGCCGGGTAAGAGGTCAGGGGTAAACTGAACGCGATGGAAATTTCCTTCAATGCCATCCGCCAGCGTTTTAATTGCTTTGGTTTTTGCCAAGCCTGGGGCACCTTCAACCAGTAGGTGGCCGTTGGCTAATAAGGCGATCAATAGGCGCTCGACTAAGGCCTGCTGACCAATAATCTGGCTTTCCAGCCAAGTCCTTAAAGTATTAACTGCGTTTTGTTCACTCATAGTCGTGGCTGGATTCCGTTACTGAAAATTAAAATTAATCCAAGGCGGCGGTTTGCCCATCCGTCATGGGTTATTATTAGTTGCTTAATATTAGTATTTTAATAGGGGTTATTGGACTCTGTTGTTAGCACAAGTTCCAACTGCTCGGACTATTGTACAAATTTCTATCAAAATCGGTAGTTTAAGCCAAATTTTTCCAGTAAATATCTGTAATCAGTACATTTAACAAGCTATTTTTCTTGTGCTGTTGAGAAAATAGGTGTGGACAGAGTGATTTATCAAGGCTTGGATAGATCAGTTGCTCGTTGCCGGTCTGTTGGGCATGATATCAAGTAGTTTTTATGATGACGTGGTATAAAACCGTTGTGGTTGGCCTATAGCTTATGCGTAAAGTAACAGTTGATATTTCAATCTCGGCGGATGAATACGTTAAGCAATACCAGTTTTCCAATGCCGTGGTTTCGACCTATTGCCGCGACGGCCGCAGTGTGCGCTTCCCCGCTAATATTCTGCAACGTTTTATTACTCATGCCGGAGTAAAAGGTAGCTTTAGCATCGAGTTTGATAGCAGCGGAAAATTCACCCAAATCCACAAGCTCTAGGGTAGATATTAACTCGCAGTGGCGGACAAGAAAGGGCCGTCTACACATAGTCTTCGGCCATCAGGTGCATTACAGGCACCGCAGATACCTACGCCACACTTGGTTAGATAGTCGATAGCACTATGAATTTGTTCCTCTCGACAAAACTCTTTTTGTACAGCAACTGCAGCGTGAACCATGGGTTCAGGCCCGCAGTTATAAAAATAGAGCTTATCCAATTGCTCAGGTGACATCTGTTTAAGCCGGTTGCGTAGCATTTCAGTGACTAAGCCATGATAACCGCGGCTGCCGTCATCAGTGGCGATATGCAGAGTGCTGATATCTTCACATTCTTTGGTGAAATATAAGCGATCGGCACTGCGCGCGCCGACAAAGATTTCGGCATTATTTTCACCTTCGCCGCCTAGATCACGGGCAATTTGATAAACCGCTGCCAAACCTGTGCCACCGCTAACTGCCATAATTTTAGCGCCTGCCGGTGGCTGAACCGGAATGCCATGTGGGCCGCGAACATAGGCCTCAGTACCGGGTTCTAATTGAATTAACTGCTCGGTAAATTCACCCAGATTAATTACAACCAGCGAGAAGGGGTCATCAGTTAAGGCAGAAAAGGGTTTTTCACCTAAACCGGGAATCCATAAAAAGATAAATTCACCCGCTTGTACGCCGACTTTTTTGTCAAACGTCAGAATAGAAATATCGTCACTGATTTTTTCATTTTTAACCAGAGTGACAGGATCAAAATCCATATCAATATCATAGCGAACCAAAGATTCGGCGTTATTGGTATCGTGCTCAAGGTCAGCTTTCAGGTTTGCAAAGTAATTGCCAATTTGAACGGTAGTCATGCCCACTAGGGCGGATCCAATACCAAAGATAGTGGCGCCAGCACCTTTAAATGAACGGACATTATCCGCACTGCTGAGACCGCCACAGCCAATAACTGGACAGCTAACCGCCTGTGTAATTTCGTTAACGCATTTAAGCGCGATCGGCAAAACGCCCTTGCCAGACAAGCCGCCCAAACCATTGCTTAATACCGGTTCACCATGGCTATGATGACTGCCTGGCCCCAAGGTATTGATCGCACAGATAGCATCAGCACCACCTTGTTCAGCGGCTTTGGCGATTTCAGCAATATTGGCTACATTGGGCGTTAGCTTGGGTACCACAGGTACATTGACCGCTGCTTTTACTGCGGCAGTGATCTCTCTAACCAGATCAGGATCCTGACCCATTGCCATACCGTAGCCCTTGGCATGCGGGCAGGAGAGGTTAAGCTCTAGACCATCGGCATGAGGGGCCATGATTTTGGCGACCTCAACATATTCTTCAACGCTACCGCCAAAGATAGATATCAGCAAAAAGCGATCATCGGGGATATCAAGTTCAGCCATTAGTTGTGCAGAGCGCTCCGCGCCTGGGTTGGTTAGACCGACTGCATTGACAAAATTGCCCGGTGAGTACTGGCTTAGAATGGGTTCACGGTATCCGGCTCTGGGCGTCGGACCAATACTTTTGGTGGTCAAAACCCCGACCTCAGGAATTTGATCAAAAAACGCCTGAATAATTGGTGCCGAGCAAGTCACGATGCCCGACGGGATGGTGAATGGGCCAGACAGGGTTTTGCCGAGAAATGCTGTTTTCAAGATCTGAGAGTCCAGTGCTGATGTGTTTGCGAACCGGTATTTTACAGATATCCGCTAAATAAGGCACTAGTGATTGTTCAGAGAGAGGCTTTGTGGGGATAAGCTGATACAAGCAGTAATTTTACCGTTTTCCCGACGGTAAAAGTCACTGGTTTTTAGGCTCATAGACTCCTATTGTCGATAAAAAAATAACAATAGAGAAGGTCGGTATGCAACGCAAAGCTATTGAAGTCAGTTTAGAAACCTTGGTATCGCTCGCCCGTGATGCCGGTATGTCGGCTAATGATGAGCTGCCTGAGCGTTTGCAGGGCGACATAAAAAGCCGTCGAGCCAGTGATCGCGCAGATTATCAACCGGCTACCAACAAAACATTGGGCGCCATGTTGTCCTCGATTAGAATTTAGTCAGTGAAAGTTTGTCGATGTGGTATAAAAAAACCCGCATCAGTTGATGCGGGTTTTTTGCTGGCCTGGGTATCGTTTTAGGCTCGGCGGTTAAGTGAGTCTGTTAGTCTGTCGGCAGTGGCGTTAATGTATTGCCATTTTGTGTATGCCCGAGACGCCGGTATAGCCATCCCATTGGTCTGCGCGACCCTCTCGCCAACCGGTCAGCCATTGTTGCCGTATATCGCCGTTATCATAGGGACAGGTTTCTTTGTTGCGACCCGTTGATCCTGCTTGATAACCTTTGGAAAATGCTCTTTCAGTCATATCGCGTTTCTGTCTTCTCATAGAATAATCCTCGTTCTATTATTATGGATTAACACTGCATATTGAACACCCATTAGGTCCAATAGTTCCGCTGCTAAGCTGCGCTATTGTTCGATGAAGGGTGGTTGAAAGATTGAGCTGGTGTTTTAGCGCCTCCTGTTGAGTCTGACCGGTGAATAACTTTGTTTATTGTTAGTAGTGGTGAGGGGCTGGAATTGATAGAATCGCGCAGCACTCACCGTCCAATCTAAACAAATTTACTGGATGCTGTCGACTGTTAGATTTTTGGCGTTTTGCTAAAGCTTAAAAATAACCGCCATTGCCAAAATAAGTTCTATTAAAATCAATAGCTTGATTCAGGAGCAGTATGAAGTATTCCTTGCTGCCAGTCCTTTAGGGTTTGTTTATCATCATATAGTCTAAGCATAGTGTCGGTGACGCCACTGTCATCTTTAATTACCGGGTTTTCTACTTCATGTCTCAAGCACTGACTTTTTTTGCCACCTGTCCCAAGGGTTTGGAGTCCTTATTATTGGATGAGATTCAGACCATGGGCGCTACCAGAGTGAAGGAAACCGTGGCAGGGGTGCACTTTGATGGGTCTTTGCTCATCGCTTATCGCAGCTGTTTATGGTCTCGTCTGGCCAACAGGGTGTTGATGCCGGTGGTTACGGCGGAGTGTTATAGCGCTGATGATTTATATGCCGTCGTCAAAGCTATCGATTGGAGTAGGCACCTCGGTGTGGATGGCACGTTCGCTATCGATTTCTCCGGTAAGTTACGGGATATCAACCACAGTCACTTTGGCGCTCTAAAAGCCAAAGATGCCATTGCTGATTACTTTATGGAGCAGCATCAACGTCGCCCCAATGTGGATACCGATGCCCCTGACGTTAGAGTCAATGTCCGGGTTGCCAAAGGCAAGGTGACTGTAAGTATTGATTTATCAGGGGAGAGTTTGCACAAACGCGGCTATCGCCTAAGTGGGGGTAGTGCGCCGCTAAAAGAGAATCTAGCCGCCGCCATACTCATGCGCGCAAATTGGCCTGGTATTGCCTCACAGGGCGGTGCTCTGTTAGACCCTATGTGTGGCTCTGGTACATTGCTTATTGAAGGCGCATTAATGATGGCTAATATCGCTCCGGGGCTATTTCGTGACCGTTGGGGCTTTGATGGATGGCTGCAACATGATGCTAAAGGCTGGTTGCAATTAGTCGATGAAGCGGAAGCGCTAGAGTTGCAAGCAAAGCGTCGTCAATGGCCTGAAATTCGCGGTTATGATGCCAGCCCCAAAGCCTTGGACAGCGCTCAGGAAAATATCGATCGCGCCGGTCTTAATGGCAAGGTTAGAGTGCTCCGCAAAGAGCTATCAAAATTTGTTAAACCCACTCACTCTGATGTTGATAGAGGTTTGGTAGTGACTAACCCGCCTTACGGTGAACGTTTAGGGGATGAGTCTTCGCTAATTCATCTTTATCGCCATCTGGGTACGCGTTTAAAAGAAGAATTTAGTGGTTGGAAAGCCAGCGTCTTTACCGGCAACCCTGATCTGGGTAAGCAGATGGGGATTCGTTCTATCAAACAATACCAAATGTTTAACGGCGCTATCCCCAGCAAATTATTAAACTTCGATATTGGCGAAGCTTCCTTTGTGCATGATAGTAGTCGCCAGGTCGGTGCCCCCATTCAAAAGAAAACGCTGGATGATTTAGGTGATGGCGCCAGAATGTTTGCCAATCGCCTGCGTAAAAATAAAAAGAATCTCGCCAAGTGGCTGAAGAAAAATACGATTAGCTGTTACCGACTTTATGATGCTGATATGCCGGAATATGCTGTTGCTGTTGATTATTACGAGGGTTGGGTGCATGTTGCCGAGTATGCTGCGCCAGCTAAAGTGGATGCCGCAGCGGCAGAGCAGCGTTTAAATGATGTGATGCAGGCCATTCCCATCGCTCTGGAAGTAGACTCGAAATATGTCGTATTAAAACAGCGCAACCGACAAAAAGGCAGCAGCCAATATCGCAAGAAGGAAGAAAGTGGTGAGTTGTTTGAGGTAAAAGAAGGGCAGGCCAAACTGCTAGTCAATATGAGAGACTATCTGGATACCGGTCTATTTTTAGATCATCGCCCAGTGCGGTTAAAAATTGCCGAGTTGGCCAAGGGCAACCGGTTTTTAAATTTGTTTTCTTACACCTCAACCGCCAGTGTGCATGCAGCATTAGGTGGCGCGACCTTTACCGATAGCGTTGATCTTTCAAGCACTTATCTTGAGTGGTCAAAAAAGAACATGGCGATCAATGGTTTGAGTGAAACCCAGCATCGCATGATTCGCGCCGATGTATTAGAGTGGTTGAAAACTTGTGACAATCGTTATGACCTTATTTTATTAGACCCACCGACTTTTTCTAATTCTAAAAAAATGCAATCAACGCTGGATATACAGCGTGATCATGTTGCTATTATTCAAGCTACTATGAAACTGTTATCAACCGATGGTTTATTAATCTTCTCTAATAATCAGCGCAAGTTTAATCTGAATGATCAGGCTCTAACGGATTTTGTTATTGAGAATAAAACCCAATGGTCGTTGGATAGGGATTTTCAGCGTTCAAAGCAAATTCACCAGTGTTGGTTTATTCGACATAACAGCTGAAGCTCGTAGTGATTCAGTGTTGGCTGCATCATATGTGCTTATGCAGAGCAGGTTTTGCTGAAAATATTACTTGCGACGTCGAGCGGTATTTGCGCTGTTTCGGCGAGAGTTAGACTTGTTCACCGGTTTTTTGCGTTTAAGCCGGCTGCCATCTGCTCTTGGAGGCAGGCCAGTATGCTGGGTTTGCATCGGCTGGCCTTTTGGTGGCACCCAACTTCTAGGTTGATGTGGCGGGATTAAATGCTTTTTGCCGGTGCCAATCAAATCAGCACGCCCCATTTTCTTTAGTGCTTCTCGCAGCATGGGCCAGTTATCGGCATCGTGGTAGCGTAAAAAGGCTTTGTGTAAACGGCGATGACGAAGTCCCCTCGGGGTGACAACTCGTTCAGTATTGCGACCGACTTTCTTTAGCGGGTTGCGCTCCGAATAATACATGGCAGTGGCACTGGCCATAGGCGATGGGTAAAATGCCTGAACCTGATCTGCTCTAAATTTATTACGCTTTAACCACAGCGCTAAGTTCATCATATCTTCATCAGTGGTGCCGGGGTGAGCGGCGATAAAGTAGGGGATCAGATATTGTTTTTTACCGGCTTCTTTGGAGTATTTTTCAAATAGTTTTTTAAAGCGGTCATAGCTGCCCATACCGGGTTTCATCATTTTTGATAAGGGCCCGCCTTCGGTATGTTCCGGTGCGATTTTTAAATAACCGCCAACATGATGGGTAACCAGTTCTTTAACATACTCCGGTGTTTCTATCGCCAAGTCATAACGCAAACCGGAAGCGATTAGGATTTTTTTAATACCGGGTAATTCACGGGCATCGCGATATAAATCCACCAGGGGCATTTGATCGGTGTCGAGGCTTTTACAAATATTAGGATAGACGCAGGAGAGGCGACGACAGTTTTGTTCAATCTTTTTGCTCTTACAATTTAAACGCCACATATTGGCAGTGGGGCCGCCAAGGTCAGAAATAACGCCGGTAAAGCCCGGGCTCTTATCGCGAATATTTTCAATTTCTTGCAGGATCGATGCTTTAGAGCGGCTTTGAATAATGCGGCCCTCATGTTCGGTAATAGAACAAAAAGTACAGCCACCAAAACAGCCGCGCATAATATTGACCGAGTTTTTGATCATATCAAATGCAGGAATTTTAGCGTTGCCATAGCTTGGGTGAGGTACACGCTGATAAGGCAAGTCGAAAACGCCATCCATTTCATCAGTTTCCAGCGGAATAGGGGGTGGGTTTAACCACACTTCTCGCTCGCCGTGTTTTTGTACTAGAGCTCGGGCATTGCCGGGGTTAGTTTCTAAATGTAAAACCCGTGATGCATGAGCGTATAACACCGGATCGTTTTTGACTTTTTCATAGGCCGGTAAGCGAATGACGCTGGTATCGCGGTTAAGTTTATTTTTACGCGCGCTCAGCGGGTCAATAATAGTGACGGTTTGTACATCGTTTTGTTTTGCTTTGTCACAGTCTTTACTGCCACCAGTATCGCTAACCTGATAAGGGTTTAGGTGAGGGGTGACTTTGCCCGGACTATCGACAGTGGAAGAGTCAATCACCGTCCATCCATCAGGTACCCGTTTACGCACAAAGGCCGTACCGCGAATATCTTGGATTTGATAAGCATCTTCGCCATTGGCGATTCGATGGGCAATTTCAATAATAGCTCGCTCGGCGTTACCGTAGACTAACAGATCAGCTTTGGAGTCCATCAGCACTGAACGGCGAACTTTATCGCTCCAGTAATCGTAATGAGCGATGCGGCGCAGGCTGGCCTCAATAGAGCCGATAATCACCGGCACGCCTTTAAAGGCTTCTTTGCAACGTTGTGAATAAACGGTTACTGCGCGGTCGGGGCGTTTGCCACCTTCATCATTGGGTGAGTAAGCATCGTCATGACGCAATTTACGATCAGCCGTATAACGGTTGATCATGGAGTCCATATTGCCGGCTGCTACGCCAAAAAAGAGGTTGGGCTTACCAAGGGTTTGAAAAGCCTCTTTTGAGCGCCAGTCCGGCTGGGAAATAATACCCACCCGAAAGCCTTGAGCTTCCAGTGTTCTGCCAATCACAGCCATACCGAAGCTGGGATGGTCGACATAGGCATCACCGGTAACAATAATAATATCGCAGCTATCCCAGCCCAATTGATCCATTTCTGCCCGTGACATCGGTAAAAATGGAGCAGGTCCATAGCACTCCGCCCAATATTTACGATAGGAGAACAGGGGTTTGGCGGCTTGTTGATGTGGATTCATGAGTGGATCGTGCTAAATAATCAATTGGGACGCAGTATACGTGAATTTTCTTCTGAATACCGTCTTCAATAGTTGGCTATAACTTCGGCTGAGCAATATTTGCGCCTTTGGTGCAACTTTGTCATATTGCTGTAATAAAATCAGTTTTTAATGAGTAGAAAGGGTTACAGAAGGTTAATGGGATAATGCAAGAAAAAACCATACTCATAGTTGATGATGAGGCGGCGATTCGCGAAATGATCCGTATGTCGCTGGAAATGGCTGGTTATGACTGTCGTGAGGCGGGTGATATCCAGCAGGCCTATGCGTCTATTACTGATAATATTCCCGATCTGGTTCTGCTCGATTGGATGCTACCTGGTGGCAGTGGTATTGAGTTACTGCGACGCCTGCGTAAGGACGAACTGACCGCCGATTTGCCGGTGATTATGCTAACGGCCAAAACCGAGGAAGATAATAAAATTCAGGGCTTGGATATAGGCGCTGATGATTATGTCACCAAACCGTTTGCCCCCAGAGAGCTGTTATCCAGAATCAAAGCAGTGATGCGACGTGCCGGTCATAGTGAGCAGGAAAAAGCGATCGAAGTATTGGGTTTAAAACTAGACCCATCCAGTCACCGTGTTTATGTTAATCAACAGCTAGTCACTATGGGTCCGACGGAATTTAAATTATTGCGCTTTTTTATGACCCATCAAGAGCGAGCCTATAGTCGTGGGCAGTTGCTTGATCAGGTTTGGGGCGGTAATGTCTATGTCGAGGAACGCACCGTAGATGTGCATATCCGTCGTTTGCGTAAAGCTCTTGAAACCGATGCCGTGGACTATGGTTGTTTGGTGCAGACAGTAAGGGGCACAGGCTATCGTTTTTCTGCTGATGGTTGCACAATAGACATGGCTAGCAGTTCCTGATACCAGACACTACAACCACTGAGAAAACTTATTAATGCACACTATCGATTGGAAAATCGAATGCCGAAATTTGGCTATCTTACTGCTGATAACAGGCCTGATTGGTTCGGCGGTTGGTTTTTTAGTGTGGTTTTTACTGTTTGCCTCGCTTAGCTATATCGCTTGGACACTATTCCAGTTACAACGTATTCAAATTTGGCTGTCCCAACAAACTGATGCTGATCCACCAGAGAGTAAAGGTCTTTGGGGTGATGTGTTAGATGGTATCTATCGTCTGCAACGTCAAGGCAAGGAAGAGCTTAATCGCCTGCAAGCAACGGTGGATTATTTGCAAGATTCCTTTGCGTCTTTGGACGATGGCGCAGTGATGATTGATAAGCGAGGCAATATTGAGTGGAGTAACGTCGCCGCTGAATATTTATTGGGCTTGCGTTATCCGGATGATAAAAATCAGCAATTAGTTAATTTAATTCGTGACCCTGAGTTTATTCGTTATTTTGAAAATGATGATTACTCAGAGTCTTTGTTGATCGACTCACCTCATAATAAGCATTACCAATTGCAGATCAGTATTTCCTACTTCGGTCGAGGTAGCCGGTTATTATTTGCCCGTGATGTCACTGAAAACAATCGCCTGCAACAAATGCGTAAAGATTTTGTCGCCAATGTTTCCCATGAATTGCGCACGCCACTCACGGTGATCAAAGGTTATCTAGAGACCTTATCGGATAAGGCAGGTACTCAGGGCAATCCGCAAACTATTGATACCGCGGCTAACGATATAAGTTGGCGGCGCGCGATCGACCAGATGCTAACGCAGTCTAATCGGATGGAAAATCTGATTAGAGACTTGATGATGCTATCGAAATTGGAGTCTGTACCAGAGAATAACAAGGATGAACCCATCGATCTTGAACCTATGCTCGAAACGATCAAAGAGGAGGTGGTTACCGCTTTTAAAGATCGGCGAGTGATTAAGCTTGAATGTGATTATAGTCTGCGTCTGATCGGTCATGCTGATGAGTTGCGCAGCGCTTTTACCAATCTGGTGATGAACGCCGCTAAATACAGTCAGGATGGCGGTATTATCACCATTCGCTGGTTTGGCGATGCCCAGCACTGTTATCTCGAAGTTGAAGATAATGGTGAGGGAATTGATGATATCCATTTGCCGCGCCTAACCGAACGTTTTTACCGTGTCGATAAAAGCCGTTCAATTGAAACCGGTGGCACCGGCCTTGGCTTGGCGATTGTTAAGCATATTTTGCTGCGCCATCAGGCTGAATTAAAGATGAGCAGCGTTTTGGGTGAAGGCAGTACCTTCAGCTGTGAATTTCCCCGCATGCGTCTGTTGGCTGAAACCCATAGAGCCTGACCCTAAACCTCCCAGTAATCCTTTATCCCCTGCAATAAATTTTTCTTAAAATCGTCATACAACTGTAATAATTGGTTTATACAGTAGCCCCAACAATCTATAACAAAGTATGATCTTTTACTGAAACTGTTGGAGAGACCGATGAAACTCAATAAGCAATTAAGAGCAACAGCACTTGCCATGACTATGGCTAGCGCCAGTCTTTTGTCCCTAAATGCGGCTGCGGCGACAAAAGTCGATGCTGATTTGCCGGTATATCAAAAGGCTAGCGGCATTTCCGGTAACCTTTCCAGTGTGGGTTCTGACACCTTGGCTAACTTGATGACCTTGTGGGCGGAAGGCTTTAAGCGCTTTTATCCTAACGTCAATATTCAAATTCAGGCTGCGGGCTCTTCTACGGCGCCACCGGCATTGACTGAAGGTACCTCAAATATCGGTCCTATGAGCCGTAAAATGAAAGATAAAGAGCTGGCAGCTTTTGAAGCCAGATACGGTTACAAGCCTACCGCTATTCCTGTAGCGATTGATGCTCTGGCGGTTTATGTGCATAAAGATAACCCCATTAAAGGTATGTCGATTCAGGATGTTGACGCGATTTTCTCTTCAACGCGCAAATGTGGTGGTGCTGTCGATATCAACACTTGGGGTAAAGCGGGCTTAACCGGTGCTTGGGTTAATCGTGATGTACAGCTATTTGGTCGTAACTCGGTTTCAGGTACCTACGGTTATTTTAAGAAAAAATCCTTATGTAAAGGCGATTTCAAAAATACCGTCAATGAACAGCCAGGTTCAGCCTCTGTTGTTCAATCGGTAGCAACCTCCATTAACGGGATTGGTTATTCAGGTATTGGTTACAAAACTTCCAGTGTTCGCGCTGTCGCATTAAGCAAAAAACCGGGTCAGACGCCAATTGCAGCAACCCCAGACAACGCAGTCACCGGCGCTTACCCGCTATCTCGCTACCTATACGTTTACGTAAACAAAGCGCCTAACAAGCCTTTGGCTCCTCTAGATCGCGAGTTTATAAAGTTGGTGTTATCTAAAGCGGGCCAGGAGGTTGTGGTAAAAGATGGTTATATCCCATTGCCGGCTAAGGTAGTAGCCAAGCAGATGACTAAGCTAGGTATGTAATTTTATTTAAGCTGCAGATTTTTCATTGAGCTTAATTTGAACCACGGTTTTTACCGTGGTTTTTTTGTTGGTGAGTTAATAAATAGCAATAAGCTCCCTGTCACAAAACTGTAATATTCCTAAAATACAATACCCCTCATGCAGAATCTCGATACATTACAGTCCGAATCGCAACAGTCCGAATCGCAAGCTAAAAGCAGTATCTTTGATGACCGCCTTGGCGGCTGGCGTAAAACCAAAGATAAATTGGCCAATATCACTATAACTGGCGGCGGTATGGCGGTTTTGATGGCTATTTTATTGATTTTCTTCTATCTGCTTTATGAAATTATGCCGATGTTTAAGAGCGCTAACATAGAAGCAGTTAGCCGTTATAGTCTGGAACAAAAAGCAGCATCAAAAAATGGTGATACCCTGTATCTGGCCATGGAAGAACAGGCTGAAATAGCTGTTCGGTTACAATCCAGTGGGCAAATAGACTTTTTTACCGCCAATAGCGGAAAAAAAGTAAAGCAATATCAGTTGCCGTTGTCTTCTCAATTAACCGCCTTCGCTCTCAACTCAGAGCAACAACCCTTGTTGGCATTGGCTACCGGCGGTGATGTGTTGCTAGCCAAACCGATCTATAAAATCAGCTATCCCAATGATCAGCGCTTGATCACGCCAGTGATGGAATACCCCTATGGTGAAGAGGCTATATCCGTTAGTCGCGCAACCATCACCCAACTGGCTGTTCGCGATACCGAAGAACAGCTTTTGTTATTGGCAGCTGTCGATGGTCAACTTGAAGGTATTCGCTTGGTTAAAGAAGAGGACTTTCTCAGCGAAGAAATCGTACTGGTAGAAGAAGTTCTGCTACTGCCAGAGTTAGATATCAATATCGACTGGCTCTTGATTGGCCCTGATCAGCGGTGGGGTTATGTGGTCAGCCGGCAGGGCGACTATCGGGTAATAAATCTTAATAGCGAACAGATAGTTGATAGCGGTCGCCTAATCACCCAAGGTGAGGTGACCGATGTGCGCCTGCTATTGGGTGAGATATCTCTAATGATCTCCACCGATCAAGGTGAAATTCAGCAGTGGTTTATGGTGCGTGGTGATGGTGAGCTGCCGCGCTTGCAAAATATCCGCAGTTTTCAAGGTAGTGATAGCGCGATCAAGTTGGCGGCTACTGAGCACCGTCGCAAGGGTTTTTTAACGGTTGATAACGATAATCAGCTGGCCATTTATTACACCACGTCGGGTCGACAGCTGCTCTCTGAGTCCATTGCCGATGCATCCGCCCCTATTAGTCAGTTAGCTATCGCTCCCCGCGCCAATGCATTGCTGACACAGCAGGCCAATGGCGAGTTTGGCTATTGGTTGCTGGACAACGAACATCCGGAAATTTCCTGGCAGGCACTATGGGAAAAAGTCTGGTACGAAAGTTATCCGGAGCCCGATTATATTTGGCAGTCCTCAGCCTCTAACAACGACTTTGAAGCCAAGTATAGCTTTACGCCATTAGCCTTCGGTACCTTAAAAGCGGCTTTCTATGCGATGTTAATCGCCACGCCTCTGGCCTTATGTGGCGCTATTTATACCGCTTATTTTATGACGCCGGTAGTTCGCCGAAAGGTCAAGCCGCTCATTGAATTGATGGAAGCGCTGCCCACGGTTATTCTGGGTTTTTTGGCGGGTTTATGGTTGGCACCGTTTATTGAGCGGAACCTGCCGGGTGTCTTCAGTCTGTTGCTGTTAATGCCGGTAGGTGTTTTGATTTTCGGTTTTTGCTGGAGCCGGCTGCCAGATGGTTTGCGCCTGCGGGTTCCTGATGGCTGGCATGCCGCACTATTGATCCCCGTTGTTATAGCGATCAGTTGGGGTTGTATTGCTGCCAGTGGCATTTTTGAATTATGGTTTTTTAACGGTGATATGCGCGCTTGGCTAACCCATGATCTGGGAATTTCCTTTGATCAGCGTAATGCCATGGTGGTCGGTGCCGCAATGGGTTTTGCCGTGGTACCAACGATTTTCTCCATCGCAGAAGATGCGATTTTTTCAGTACCCAAATCACTGAGTTACGGCTCACTGGCGTTAGGTGCTACACCTTGGCAAACCTTGGTCGGTGTTGTTATTCCCACCGCCAGTCCCGGTATTTTTTCGGCCTTAATGATTGGTATGGGTCGAGCGGTCGGTGAAACCATGATTGTATTAATGGCCACCGGCAATACACCGGTGATGGATGCAAATATCTTTGAGGGTATGCGCACCTTGGCAGCCAATATAGCAGTAGAAATTGGTGAGACAGAAGTGGATAGTTCGCATTATCGGGTACTATTTTTGGCCGCTTTTGTGTTATTCCTGTTTACTTTTGTAGTCAATACCATTGCAGAAATTGTGCGTCAACGGCTACGCAAGAAGTATGGTTCTTTATAAATGACTTTAGATAAAGATAAAAAATCATCCGTCAGAGATTGGGTTAGCAATGGTGAGCCCTTTATTTGGATTAATGCGGCGGCAGTCAGTATCAGTGTTGTGGCGGTGATCGGTATCTTGCTACTACTAGCGGTGCGTGGTTTTGGGCACTTCTGGCCGGCCAATGTTCTGGAAGCCAACTACACCCAACCCGGACAGCTAGCACAGAGAATTATTGGTGAAGTTGTTGAGACCGAAACCATCCCAGTTGAACAATTGTTATCAGCGGGCGTAACCATAGAAACCGATGCGGTTTTTATTGACCGCACCCTGATTAAGCAGGGTAATCGCGATGTAACGGGTACTGACTTTGTCTGGGTGATTGAAGATTTTATTAGCGACAGGCAATACCCTGAAGCATTAATGGTCATTGAACGTCGTGAGTGGGGTAATTTTTACGGCTACTTAACCTCTATTAAACAGCAGGGACAGCTGGTTGACGCAGAGGATAATTGGGCTGAGTTTCAGCGTCGTATAGCGCGGGCATTGGCATTGCATGCGAAAATAGAAAACATAGAAAAAGGTGATATTGGCACTATTAACTACCAGTTAGAACGTTTGCGTTTGCGCGAGCGTGGACTGGCTTTAAATAAGAATTTGACTGCTACGGAACGTGCGAGCGATTTGGCCGATATTACTGCTGATCGCGCAGTGCTGGACCAAGAGTATGGTTTACTGCAAAAGCAATTAGCTGAGCTCTACCAGCAAATTAACCGCGATAGCATTACCGCTAACACTATGAGCGGTGTTGCGGTAGAAATACCATTGGCTACCATTGTTCATGCTAATCGGCCCAATGCGATGGCTATAGGTGAAAAAGCGATAGCCTATATTTTTAAGTTTTGGGAATTTCTAACCGATGAGCCGCGTGAAGCCAATACCGAAGGGGGTATATTTCCAGCTATTTTCGGTACCGTGATGATGGTATTACTAATGTCGGTTATGGTGACACCTTTTGGCGTCGTGGCAGCGGTGTATTTAAGAGAGTATGCCAAGCAAGGTGTTATGACGCGTACAGTAAGAATCGCTGTTAACAACCTCGCTGGCGTACCATCAATCGTTTATGGTGTCTTTGGTCTGGGTTTCTTTATTTATTTTCTTGGTGCGGAAATCGATCAGGTATTATTTGAAGCGGCGTTACCTGCGCCAACCTTTGGCACTCCGGGTTTGTTATGGGCCTCGCTGACTTTGGCTTTATTAACGTTGCCAGTGGTTATTGTGGCGACAGAAGAAGGCTTGGCTCGCATTCCCCGCTCATTGCGCGAGGGTAGTTTGGCGCTGGGTGCAACCAAAGCTGAAACACTTTGGCGAGTGGTTTTACCTATGGCCAGTCCAGCGATGATGACGGGTTTGATCTTGGCCGTTGCCCGAGCCGCCGGTGAGGTGGCGCCGCTTATGTTGGTGGGTGTAGTAAAGCTTGCGCCATCGCTACCGGTTGATGCCAACTACCCGTATATACATTTGGATCAGAAGTTTATGCACTTGGGCTTCCATATTTACGATGTCGGTTTTCAAAGTCCCAATGTTGAAGCGGCACGCCCGCTAGTTTACGCCACGGCTCTGTTGTTAGTGGTGATTATTGCCTTATTAAACTTTAGCGCGGTCGCTTTACGTAATCACTTGCGTGAAAAGTATAAGTCGCTAGAGATGTAATTGAATTTAAACCATGATTAAAACAGATGAGAATATAACGTGAAAACTCATGCAATAGACTTAGATACTATGGGGCGTAGCCAGCAGGCTCTCGATATCGCTAATGAAGATATCAGCTTGTCGGTCGAGAACCTGAACCTGTTTTATGAAGGTCATAAACAGGCGCTTCACAATATTAGTCTGGATATTCCCAAGCAGCGCGTCACTGCCTTTATCGGCCCTAGTGGTTGCGGTAAATCAACACTACTGCGTTGTTTTAATCGCATGAATGATTTGGTCGATGGCTGTGAAATTAATGGCAAAATCTTGCTCGACAACGAAGATATTTATCAGCGTGGTGTTGATGCTGCATCCTTGCGTCGTCGTATTGGTATGGTATTTCAAAAACCTAACCCGTTTCCAAAAACCATTTATGAAAATGTAGCTTATGGTTTGCGTATTCAAGGGATTAATAAAAAGCGCGTGTTGGATGAGGCAGTAGAAAAGTCATTGCGCCAAGCCGCATTATGGGATGAAGTCAAAGATCGTTTGCATGATAGCGCTTTAAGTATGTCAGGTGGTCAGCAACAGCGTTTGGTGATTGCCCGTACTGTTGCCATTGAGCCTGAGGTGCTATTACTCGATGAGCCCGCGTCAGCACTGGATCCTATTTCGACATTAAAAATAGAAGAGCTGATCTATGAGCTAAAATCCAAGTACACCATTGTTATTGTTACTCACAATATGCAGCAGGCAGCGCGGGTGTCGGATTACACGGCATTTTTGTATATGGGCAAGCTGATAGAGTTTGATAATACCGATAAATTATTTACTAATCCTAAACAGAAACAAACAGAAGACTATATAACCGGCCGTTATGGTTAGCGGCAAAGGATAAAACCATGATCGATAAAGATGTGCACAGTCATCATATCTCCCAGCAGTTTAATGCTGAGTTAGATACCATTAAAACCCATATGCTGGAAATGGGTGGCTTGGTAGAGCGGCAGGTTCGCGATGCCATTGCCGCCTTGATTGAAGGTGATAGTGAATCTGCGGAAACGGTTAAGGTGAATGATGCAAAAATTAATTCGATGGAGCTGTCGATTGATAAAGAATGCACCAATATCCTTGCCAGACGTCAGCCAGCAGCTAGTGATTTGCGTCTGATTATCGCCATTAGCAAAGCGGTTATTGATCTTGAGCGCATCGGTGACGAGGCCGGTAAAATTGCCACTCAGGCCATTCAGTTATCTGAAAGCGGTGAATCCCCTCGCGGCTATAAAGAAATTCGTCATATCGGTAATCATGTCGGTTTTATGGTGCGTGATGCGCTGGATGCTTTTGCCCGCTTTGATGTCGATATGGCGTTGGCTGTAGCGAAAGAAGACAAATTGGTTGATGAAGAATACGGCAGCGCGGTGAGAAGTATTATTACCTTTATGATGGAAGATCCACGCTCTATCAGCCAAATGATCAATGTGATTTGGGCGTTGCGTTCACTGGAGCGTATCGGTGACCATGCCCGCAATATTGCCGAACATGTTATTTATTTAGTGAAAGGCAGAGATGTCCGCCATTTCGGTATTAAAGAAATGACGGCAGAAGTGCAGGATAAATAACAGGTTCTATTGAGTTATAAAAATGCCTGCCCCAGGTCCCAGTGGCCAATCCAGCAGAATCCAGACTAGCAGCAATAGCGACCAGCTGACTAAAAACGCCACTGAGTAGGGCAGCATGGTCGCTACAATAGTTCCTATCCCAGCTTCTTTGTCATAGCGTTGTACAAAGGCGACTACCACACCAAAGTAAGGCATTAACGGCGTGATAATATTAGTGGTACTATCGCCGATTCGAAACGCCATTTGAGTCGCTTCAGGGCTGATGCCTAGCAATAAAAACATAGGTATAAAAATCGGCGCAAATAGCGCCCATTTAGCCGAGGCGCTGCCAATCAATAGATTAATTATCGCGGCCAATACAATAAAGCTCACCAATAATGTGGCTGCGCTAAGACTTAATGATGTTAACAATTCAGCGCCATTAATCGCCGCGATAGCGCCCAGTTGGCTCCAGTTAAAATAACTGACAAACTGTGCGGCAAAAAACATCAGCACTATATAACCGGCCATGGTGCTTATGCTGGATTCCATGCCTTTAATCATATCGTCTTTATGGGCAAAGCTACCGCTGAGCTTGCCATAGATATAACCGGCAATAGCAGCATAAGCGGCAATAATAATAACGATACCTTTGATAAAGGGAGAGCCAAGGATGGTGTTATCTTCAGCTCGTAGCAGGCCGTTATGAGGCAATAGCCCTGAAAGTAATAGGCCGACAAAGACTAAACTAAAGCATGCTACTGCGCGCAGTGCCGATTTTTCTTGGCTATTTAGCGTGGTACTAACGGATGAATCATGGTGTTTTGTATAGCTGCCAAGACGTGGTTCAACAATTTTTTCTGTTACCCAAGTGCCAACGACGCTAATAACAAGTGTTGAGACGATAAGAAAATAATAATTGCCGGCGGCATTAACTTGATAGTCAGTTTGAATCAGTGCCGCTGCTTCAGTGGATATGCCAGCCAGTATGGCATCAACCGGACCGATAAGAATATTGGCGCTAAAGCCGCCTGAAACGCCGGCAAAGGCCGCAGCGATACCGGATAAGGGATGACGCCCGGCAGCAATAAATACTAATGCTGCCAGAGGGATTAATACTACATAGCCGGTATCCATTGCCAGACTGGATAATACGCTGGCTAAAACGACAAAAAAACTCAGTAATTGCTTGGGCGCTTTGAGTATCGTCGCTTTTAAGGTGGCTGCAATTAATCCTGAATGTTCGGCGACGCCGATACCCATGATCGCAACCAGCACACTACCGACGGGTGCAAAGTGAGTAAAGTTAGTGACGGTGTGGGTGAGAATAAGATGCAAGCCATCTTTGCTCAGTAAATTCAGGCTATTGATAGTATCGCCGCTAATAGGATGAACAGCAGATAATCCCAGCCAGCTAGCGAGGGCGGAAATTAGCAGAATAAAGCCACATAGACTGATAAATAAAATAGTGGGGTTGGGCAACTTATTGCCTAGCTGTTCAACCCGTTGTAGCAGGGAGTTAACCAGTGCGCTTTCGTTCATGGTGTTCTCATTGATTGCGGGTTATTCGGAATAACGGCTGAGGTAGCGAGGTTCTTTTTCAATACCCAGCAATTCTCGGCGTATCAAATCCAATGATATTGCCATTACCATTTGTTGAAACCATTTGCGTGATGCATTAAGGCGCAGCTTGCAAGCTTTTAGTTTGTCTCTACTGCCCCATGCTATCCATACCGTTCCCACAGGTTTTTGCGCGCTACCACCATCGGGCCCAGCCACGCCCGATACCGCAATAGCATAATCAGCACCACTGCGTGCCATAGCGCCATTGGCCATAGCAATAACCACAGCTTCACTGACAGCTCCCTGCGTTTGCAAGATCATTTTATCAACACCGATTATGTTTTGCTTGATGGCATTGGAGTAGGTAACAAAACCTGCTTCAAAGACTGATGAAGCACCGGCGTTTTCAGTGATCGCCGAGGCGATTAGGCCGCCGGTACAGGATTCTGCTGTGGTCAGTCGGGAGTGTTGTTGGTTTAATAGCTGGATTACCGCTTTAGCCAGATTGGTACTATCCGAGCCAACAATATAATCACTGATTAAGCGATATAAGTGCTGATAGCAGTCTTGTTGTAGTTGCGTATGTTTGGAGTCTTGAATGCTTAACTTGATTTCTAATAGCGGCATGCCCGCCCTGAATCCCAGCTCTACCTCTTCGGGCCAGTCGACGAGTTGATTATTAACAAGCTGCTGCAAAGTAGATTCGCCAATACCAAAGGTTTGGAAGCGCAGAGTGGATGGCTGTTTATTATTCGGAAACTGATCACAGATCAAATCGACAATGGTCTGTTTCATCATCGACTTAAGCTCGCTGGGTATGCCGGGGGTGCAAATGATTAAACAGTGATTATGGTGAATAAAAAAGCCGACGGCACTGCCTACCGGATTGGGAATGATTTCAATGCCTGTTGGTAGCATGGCCTGCTTTAAATTAGCCTCATTCAACTTTAGCTTGTGACGCTCACACCATTCGATAAGATGTTGTTTGGCGATGGCATTTTCTTCGATAGCCTGCCCAGTGAGTTCACTGAGTATTTGCGCGGTAAGATCATCTGCAGTGGGCCCAAGACCGCCATTAATAATCAGCACCTCGCTAGCCTGCGATTGCAGTTGCATTTCTTCGAGTAGTTTGACGCGATCATCACCGACAGTGACTTTTCTGGCAATGTTATAGCCTTTTGCACCCAATTGTTGGGCAATCATGGCGGAATTGGAGTCAACCGTATGGCCAGACATTAATTCATTGCCGGTCAGCAGTAATTGTATTTTCATAAGGATTCCTATCTAAATCAACGTCGTATTTTAGTTGTCGTCTACTGTTGGCGTTGTTAATCTGGCGTCTACGGCTACTCGATGATCACTGTTGATAATACACCATAAACAGGATGGCTTATGACTGATTTCCCCAAATTGGATTTCCATGATTTCCATCTTCAGCAACTGCCCCGCCAGTTAGCTGCTGGTCATGGTCTGCTCGCAGCCCAAGCTGCTCGTGAACTTGCCGCGATTTGTTTTCGTTTAAAAGATAGTGACCATGCTTATACCTTCCAACCTATGGCAGAAACCATTGCTATTGTGGCTGGAACCGAGGCAGAGCAGGTGGTTGAACTCGATCAGTCGCAATGGCAGGCAATGATCTATCATTTTAGATCCTCACCTGAACTGTTATCTGCTGGTCACATCTCCCAGACCGACGACAATTCAATAGTTCCTCATCGCTGGCAATCGGTACTAAGGGCGATGCTGTATGGGTCTTAAGAATATTATTGTTTAAGGAAAGTTGTTTACTGAATAGGAGTTAATGCCAATGAAATTATTTAAAGTGCTAATCGTCACTGTTTTGATGATTGCGGCAGCTTTGTTTTATCTCGCTAATAATATCAATGGTGTGGTTAAAGATGCTGTGGTGAAGGCCGGTTCCGAAGCCTTGAAAACGCCAGTCACGCTTGAAGCTGTTGATATACAGCTATTAGAGGGTCGGGTGCAATTATCCGGTTTGGTGATTGCCAATATCCCCGGATTTAAAGCGCCTTCGCTGCTCGAGATGAAGACTGTTGTGATTGATCTTGATGTTTCCTCGCTACTGGATAATTTGGTTAACGTGCAGCAAATGACTATTGATGGCGCTCGTGTCACCGCTGAACAAAAAGGCGCTACCACCAATGTGCAGGTGCTGCTTAACAATCTGGATGCTGGCACTTCCCCACAAACCCAGTCGCCAGAACAAACCGATGGTGATTCGCCAGCCAATGTTGATCTTTTGATTAAAGTCGGGCAGTTAAATTTTTTAAATAGCTCAACAACGCTGATTAGCGATCAGTGGGGTGAAAGGGATGTGCAAATTCCTGCTATTAAGCTTAGTCATATTGGTGGAGAATCTGGTGTGCCTGCTGAAGCGTTGGCCCATGCTATCGCCAAGCCATTGCTAAAGCAGTTAAATGGAGCGTTGAAAGACCGCTTGCAGCAATTGCTGGAGGACAAAGCCAAGGCCGAGCTTAAGGCC
>NZ_CAXAHB010000019.1:0-26696 GCF_963968385.1 uncultured Oceanicoccus sp. | reverse complement strand
CATGATTAATTCACACCGTTAGTAATATCCACATAAAGCGTCAAACGCTGACCCGGCTGAAGATAGTGCTTGGGATTCACCGAATTCCATTTAAGGATATCTTTTATCTTTACATTGAATTTATTAGCAATACGGGCCAGTGAATCGCCATTGCGAACTTTATAGCCCACTTTTCTGACCACCGCATCACGCTGTGTGGCGGTGTTAAGCTTAACTGGATCTTTAATCCATAGGCTTAATTTTTGGCCGGGTTTAAGGACGTCCTTAGGAGCAATGCCATTCCAATGGCTTAATTTTTTGATTGTGACATTATAACGGCTGGCGATAGACCATAGGCTATCACCGTTGCTGACGGTGTAATAAATTTGCCGGCTGTTATTGCCACCTCTACGTCTGTTTTGAATCGTGGCAAGGCGCTGTTCGGCACTGAGGGAATAGTGCTGTCCTGCTTCTGAGGCAGTGGGGATCATTAAGGTTTGGCCAATGCGAATGGTATCGTGATGAATGTTATTGATAGTCTTGATGGTGTCCACACCGGTATTAAATCGCTTGGCTAACACGGATAAAGAATCACCAGTTTTTACGCTATAACGCTGCCAGTGTAAACGTTGCTGTGGTGGTAATTTTGCTAGCTCTGCCTGAAACTTGACGCTATTACCAATGGGTAGCAATAGGCGATGAGGGCCTTGCGGTGAAGTCGCCCAGCGATTAAAGCCAGGGTTAAGACGATAGAGTTCGTCAATAGCAATACCCGCCATCGTTGCTGCTTGGGCAAGATCAATTTGTGAATGGGTGTCGACCTCGACAAAATAAGGGCTATTGGCTACCGGATACAGCACGCAGCCATAACGCTGAGGGTTGTCGATTAGCTTGGCTAAAGCCAGCAACTTGGGAACATAGCTGCGGGTTTCGCTCGGTAAATCCAGCGACCAGAAATCAGTAGGCTTGCCACGCCGTTTGTTTTTTCTAATGGCTTTGTTCACATTACCCTGACCGGCGTTATAAGCTGCCAGCGCTAATAACCAATCACCGTTATAGTATTGGTTTAGCATGGTCAGATAGCTGATAGCTGCCTTGGTAGAATCGATAATATCCCGGCGACCGTCAAACCACCATGTCTGCTCTAGCTGATACATACGTCCTGTAGCAGGAATAAACTGCCACATGCCCGAAGCTCTGCCATGGGAATAAGCAAAGGGGTCATAGGCGCTTTCAACAATAGGCAGTAGGGCCAGTTCAAGCGGTAGGCCCTGCTGTTCCAGTTGCTCTGTGACATGATAAATATAGCGTCGCGATCGTTCGCTGACTCTTGCCATATAGCTGGGATTTTTTTGATACCAATTAAACTCAGCATCCACTCGCTGTTGCTGAATATCGAAATCCATTGCAAAACCCAGTCTGATACGCTGCCAGATCGTAGTGGGTGTGACCCAAACAGGGGTGTTAGCGATGGGTTTAGTTTGGCTGTAGCGGCAGTAGTGAGGTGTGCCGTAATCCGTAAAAAACTCGCGGGGGTTGTTATCGATTAGCGCGCTTGCGGTTTGATGGTTAATCACAACAGGCTCTGGCTCTGCTATAGAGGCGGGAGGTTCTGGTTGTGTTGTCTGACAACTGGTAAGCAGTAATATGCTTGATATTACTTTAATTAAATAATTTAAATATTTGATAATTAACAACTTAGTTATTTTTAGTGATCTTGTTTTTGCTGGGCGCCATTGTATTGATGCGCGCCATTAAGGTCAATCAAGGACTTTCAGACGGAAAAATTATCTTTCCAGCCACGAATCGTTGCAAATACCGCTGTACTATCCGCACAGTCATCCTGACGGTGTTGTTTAGCACGATCAATCACGGCCGTTTGATGACAACGTAAAAACGGGTTGGTGGCTATTTCTGTAGCTATGGTCGACGGTAGGGTGGGTAGGCCCTGTTGCCGCAAGCCAGTAGCTTGGCTAATTCTTTGCTGCAAGGCCTGATTATCCGGTTCTACGGCATTGGCAAAAGCCAAATTAGCCAGCGTATATTCGTGGGCACAGTAGACACGGGTATCGGCGGATAGTTCTGCCAGTTTAGTCAGTGAGGATAGCATCATCGCGGGATTGCCCTCAAACAGGCGACCACAGCCACCGGCAAATAACGTATCACCGCAAAATAAGATGGGGCCACCGTCGGCTTGCTCGCAATACAAGGCAATATGATCAAGAGTATGGCCAGGCACTTCCAGCGTGATAAAGTCTAGCCCCATTATCGACAGGGTATCTGACTCGGCCAGATGATGGGTAATTTGATCGATATGATCGCTACGCGGGCCGTAAACCGGAACCTTATATTGAGCCACCAACTCATCTATCCCTCCGGTATGATCAAAGTGATGGTGGGTAATTAGTATCGCGACCAAGTCAAGCTGCATTGCATCCAGTGCAGCAATAACAGGCTTGGCATCACCGGGATCTACGACCACAGCCTGCTGGCTGATATCGTCATAAAGACACCAGATATAATTATCATCAAACGCTGATATAGGTATTATTTGGATCATGGCTATCGGTTGTGTAGTTGGTTCTAACACTATTTGTTTCTAACACTATTTGTTTCTAACACGATGAGTGTGCCCTAAGTGTAGATAAATAACCACGATCCGTTATGATAATTGTTCGATATTGAGGGCGCGTTGTGAGAGAAAGTCTTAAGCGGTTTACTAAACAGCCAGATCCAGAATTATTGTTATCACTATTACAGCAGTGGTTTGATGGTGAAACTGGCCAGCTAATGCTAAAACGCCAGCAGGCCCTGATCAATGAAGCCATTGCCGCCAGTTTTGGCTATCACCTGCTGCAACTCAGTGTCGACCCCCGCTTGCAATTGTGTACTAACAGCCGGGTGCAAAATAACTATCAAAGCCATCCCTTAGCTTCCAGCGGTCATATGCGTAGTGCGTTTGATCAGCTGCCCTTTGACAGTGAAAGTCTGGATGTGGTTTTGGTGCATCATGTGCAGGAGTATGTCAGCAACCCCCATACTTTACTGCGAGAGATACAACGGGTGATTATTCCCCATGGGCATTTAATCATTATCGGTTTTAATCCCTGGTCAGCCTTGGGGCTATATGCGCAGTTTGCCCGTTTTTTACCTGATTCCATCTGGCAAAATCACCGTCTTAGTTCGTGCAGATTAAAAGATTGGATAAGTCTGCTGGGTTTTGAAACACAGTGCTGTCATTTCGGTTATCATAGCCCTGCATGGTTGGAGCGCAGCGATAAGCCTGCACTGAAACGCTTTTTAAAGCAGTGGCCATTAGGTGGCTTTTATATGATTTCAGCGATAAAACAACAGGCCGGCATGCTACCGATTAAGCCGAGCTGGAAAAGGGCAAGAGATCCTTTTGCCGGTTTGTCGCCGGTAAAACCTCGCGCAACGCATTATATGCCGATTAACAAAACTGAAAAAACACCACTATATAAAGAGAATATTGTTTGAAGTCTGTCAACAAAGCGGTTGAAATTTTTACTGACGGCGCCTGTCGCGGCAACCCCGGGCCTGGTGGCTGGGGCGTTCTTATTCGTTTAACAGGCGATCGCGCTACAGAAAAGTCATTGTGCGGTGGTGCTAAAAATACCACCAATAATAAAATGGAATTGCAGGCGGCTATTGAGGGCCTAAAGGCCTTAAAAGAACCTTGTGATGTCACCCTTTATACCGATTCAAAATATGTATTACAGGGTGTCACCGAATGGTTGGCGGGTTGGAAAGCGAAAGGGTGGAAAACCGCCGCCAAAAAACCGGTTAAAAATATTGAGTATTGGCAGGCGCTTGATCAGCAGATCGCTCGTCATTCGATCAACTGGCAATGGGTCAAAGGCCATAGCGGTCATCGTGAAAACGACATTGCCGACCAGTTGGCTAATCAGGGCTGTGACCAGTTGTAAAACTGCGCTAGTTAGGAGCATATCGTGAGACAAGTAGTACTTGATACCGAAACCACTGGTCTGGAACCTTCACAGGGACATCGGATTATTGAGATTGGCTGTGTTGAATTGGTCGATCGTAAATTAACCGGCCGCCACTATCATCAGTATATTAATCCAGAGCGCGAAGTGGACGCCGGAGCAATGGAAGTGCATGGCATTACCAATGAGTTTCTTGCTGACAAACCTCTGTTTCATCAAATTAATCAGGCGTTTTTGGACTTTATTGATGGCGCCGAGCTGATTATTCATAACGCGCCTTTCGATGTCGGCTTTATCGATCATGAGTTTAAACTGCTTAAAAAAAGCTTGGGCAAAGTGACCGACTACTGTTCGGTGGTCGATTCTCTGGTGATGGCAAGACAAAAACATCCCGGCCAGCGCAATAGTCTGGATGCGCTGTGTTCCCGATACGAGGTTGATAATTCCGCCCGTGATTTACACGGTGCATTATTAGATGCCGAAATTCTCGCCGATGTCTATTTGTTGATGACCGGCGGGCAAACCAATTTGTTATTGGCTGGTGAAAGTACCCAGGATAATAGTGGTCGAGCTCAACAATCGATCAAGCGTTTGGCTAAAAAGCGGCCAGCCTTAAAAGTGATTGCGGCAGATAATGAAGAATTGGCGGCACATGAGATTCGTCTGCAGGAAATTGATAAAGCCAGTGATGGCAATAATCGCTGGCGTTAAAGCTTAAGCTCTAACGCCAGCCATGGTCGGCTTAAAGCACCATATAAACGGCAGCCAAACCAACACCACCCATAATGATAGTATAGGGAAATGCCATAATAACCATCTTGCCATACGACAATCTGATCAGCGGCGCCAAGGCAGAAGTTAATAAAAACAGAAATGCGGCCTGTCCATTGGGTGTCGCGACACTGGGGATATTGGTTCCGGTGTTAATTGCAATAGCCATGGTGTCAAATTCGGCGCGAGTAATGGTACCGGCATCGAAAGCCGCTCTGGCTTCATTGATATAAACCGTTGCCACAAAAACATTATCACTAATCATCGATAGCACACCGTTGGCAATAAAAAACATGGTCGGCCTAATGCTGTTATCCATCGCCAAGACGGCATTGATAACAGGGCTAAACAGGTGCTGCTGCTCAATGACGGCGACAATGGCAAAGAACACCACTAATAATGCGGTAAAGGGCAGGGCTT
Source organism: uncultured Oceanicoccus sp. (assembly GCF_963968385.1). Classification (NCBI taxonomy): domain Bacteria; kingdom Pseudomonadati; phylum Pseudomonadota; class Gammaproteobacteria; order Cellvibrionales; family Spongiibacteraceae; genus Oceanicoccus; species uncultured Oceanicoccus sp. The sequence goes on along the minus strand of NZ_CAXAHB010000019.1, from coordinate 21,558 downwards.
CCTCAAAGGCATGACCCAGTTGATGCTCTTCGATAATGCCGTTAAAGGCAGTCAACAACACGATAATACTTAAGCCAACGATACCCACAGCGGCCACGTGGGTGGCTAGGGCGACAACCAGAAACAGGGCAACCAGTGCTTGAACAAGCAGCGCGGCTTTATCTCGGGTAGTGCGCTTACTGTCCTGTTGTCTGGCAAATTCTTCTAACACATCTCTCACAGTTTTTGGTAGCTCAGCACCGTAGCCAAAGGTTTTGGTGATTTCCAGCATCAAGCAAGTCAATAAGCCTGCCACTAAAACCGGCATGGTAATGGGTGCCATCTTGAGGAAGAACTCAATAAAGTCCCAGCCTGCTTTTTCAGCAATCAGTAGATTTTGTGGTTCCCCTACCAGCGTACAAACACCACCTAAAGCAGTACCTACAGCACCATGCATTAGCAGACTACGCAAAAAGCTTCTGAATTTTTCAAGGTCTTCTCGATGAAAGTCAACCACGCCAGTGTCATCAGTAGGGTCATGTGAGTTTTCGAGATTTTTACCCGAGGCTACCTTATGGTATACCGCGTAAAAGCCAACACCGACACTGATCAGTACCGCTGTCACCGTGAGTGCATCAAGAAAAGCACTTAATACAGCCGCTACCAGTGAAAACAGTAACGACAGAATTTTTTTGGATTTAATTCCTAGTAAAATTTTGGTGAACACAAATAGCAGCAGGTTCTTCATAAAATAAATACCCGCCACCATAAAGATCAATAACAAAATAACTTCAAAGTTATTATGAGCTTCGTGGTAAACCGCTTCAGGCGAAGCCATGCCAATGGCAATCGCCTCGATCGCTAGCAAACCGCCCGGTTGAAGAGGGTAGCACTTCAGCGCGAGCGCCAGAGTAAAAATAAATTCCAGTATCAGTATCCAGCCGGTAATAAAGGGACCCACTGTATAGAGCAATATAGGGTTCAACACTAAAAAAGCGATAATGGTCTTTTTGTACCATTGAGGGGCCTGCCCGAGAAAATTCGCGACAATGGCCTCGGACATGGTTTGAGGCATGGTTTGAGCCATGAGGTACTCCTTTAAGTTCGACTTTATGTTAGTTATCTAATTAAGTTTATTAACTCTTAGGTAGATAGGTTTTGCTGTTTTGTAACAATTATTTATCAATTGCGTCTTTAATGGTGTTTTACTTGACCGATAGGCAACGGCCTATAAGTATAATTTACTTTAATTATTAATCATAACAATCTGTTATTAATAATATATTAAATACATTATACAGGTCGACTGACTCTTAAATACAGCCCGCTGATTACTCAAGTATGGCTTGGTGTAGTGCAAGCAGGATTATAGTAATCATTATCAATAATTGGCATGGCCTATAGCGGTTGATTAGGCCGTTTGTGCGTTCCATGAATAGATAAACATTCGGCACCTGCCACAAACCTAGCGATGATTTGATAGCAATGATCAAAGTTTGTTCGTTATAGATACAGATATAGATATAGATGCATCCTACATTAAGACAAATTCCCTTCCCAGTGCTGATAATGCCTTGTTAACAGTAAGTCTGTCTAGTACAGCTTGTTCAACGCGTGGTCTGAAGCGCTTCACCTATCTTGACTTACTCGCTCTATCACTCCAAGATTGCCTGCCTGCAAGCTAATCACTAAGCCATAGTTGCGTTGTTAGCAACACTGATACCGAGGTATGACATTGGAATTCGTTATTAATTACAGCCTATTTCTGGCTAAAGCTGTCACTATTGTTGCGGCTATCTTATTTGTTGTTGTCGGTATTATTGCTGCCAGTAGTCGTGCCAAAAAAGAACAGGACGGTCAAATTGAAGTTACTCTGATCAATGATAATTACAATGATCATGAACAGGCTCTTAAAGCCGTCGTTTTAGATGATGAAGCATTAAAAAAAGAAGCCAAGTCACTAAAGAAAAAGCAGAAAGAAGACAAGAAAAAGCAATCCAAAGCTGAGCAAGAGCAGAAAAAGCGTATTTATGTGCTAAGTTTCGACGGTGATATCAAAGCTTCTGCGGTTGAAAGTCTGCGTGAAGAGATTAGCGCCGTGTTAACCATGGCGACATCAGATGATGAGGTGGTATTACGTCTGGAGAGCCCCGGTGGCATGGTGCATACCTATGGTCTTGCGGCATCTCAGCTGACCCGCATTACCAAACAGGGTATTCCCTTAACGATTATTGTCGATGCAGTGGCTGCCAGTGGCGGCTATATGATGGCCTGTATTGGTACCAAGATTTTAGCGGCACCGTTTGCCATTATTGGGTCTATTGGTGTGGTCGCACAACTGCCAAACTTCCATCGCTTATTGAAAAAAAATGATGTGGATTTTGAAATGTTTACTGCCGGTGAGCATAAGCGCACCGTCACTATGTTTGCCGAAAATACGGAAAAGGGTAAAGCCAAATTTGTTGAAGACCTTGAAGATACCCATGAGTTATTTAAAAGCTTTGTCACCGAGCATCGCCCGCAAGTTGATATTGCGCAAGTGGCTACCGGTGAAATCTGGTACGGAAAACGGGCTTTAGAGCATAAGCTGATTGATGATATTCAGACCAGTGATGAGTATCTAATGTCACGCCGTGATGATAGTCATATTTATGCGGTCAGCTTTGAAACCAAGAAAACATTACAGGAAAAACTTGGGCTGGCGGTTTCCTATGCTACCGATGGTGTAGTCGATAAGCTGATTCAGCGCTTTGGTGGCAATCAACGGTTTTAACCGGGCTAAACAGGCTGAGGCCGTTAATGGGTAAATTGTTACCAGATATCTACTTACGGCCACGCCGTTGCTTCACAGCCTCAGCTAAGCCACTTAATACCGACTCTGTCGTTTGCCAAGAAATACAGGCATCAGTGATACTCACGCCATAGCTGTCGGGCGTTTTCTGATTGCCTTCCAGCAAATGACTCTCAATCATAACGCCGGCAATTGCAGTGGCGCCATTGGCAATCTGCTCACCTATATCAGCGGCAACCCTGGGCTGTCTTGAAAAATCCTTATTGCTATTACCGTGACTGCAATCAATCATCAGCTGTTGATTTAGTTGATGCTTGTCCAATAGCTCGACTGCCTCACGGACAGCGCTATTGTCATAGTTGGGGCCCTTGTTAGAGCCGCGCAAAATAATATGACAATCGTTATTACCGCGGGTAGTCACAATAGCCGAAATACCTTGCTTGGTCACCGATAAAAAATGATGCGGGTGCGAGGCTGCACCGATGGCATCAATAGCGATTTGGATACTGCCATCCGTGCCGTTTTTAAAGCCGATAGGCATTGATAACCCAGAGGCCAGTTCACGATGAATTTGACTTTCGGTGGTTCTGGCGCCAATCGCTCCCCAGGAAACCAGATCGGCAAAAAACTGGGGTGAAATGGTATCTAGGAATTCACAGCCGGCAGGTAGGCCAATTTCTGCAACATCGATCAATAACTTTCTGGCAATACGCAGACCCTGATTAATATGAAAACTGCCATCAAGATAGGGGTCATTGATTAAACCTTTCCAGCCTACGGTGGTTCTGGGTTTTTCAAAATAAACTCGCATCACAATCAGTAGCTCTTGCCGATACAGATCGGCTGCTTTTTTCAAGCAATGGGCATAGTCAAGCGCGGCATCGGTATCATGAATAGAGCAGGGGCCAACCACCACCAATAAACGATCATCGTCGCCAGTAAAAATACTGGCAATATCGCTACGGCTGCGGCTAATCATATCGGCGCTAGTGTCGCTGACGGGTAGCTCTTCCATTAAAATCGCTGGGGGAAGCAATGGGCGTAATCCATCAATATTAACGTCGTCGATTTTTATATCTTTGGTCATGGTTCGATATCCACCTAAATTAAGTGGCCTAGTTATTGATTGATAGAATAAGTAATTTTTAGGCTTATCGCTGCAGTGTGAGAGATAGGGCTTGCAACAGCCTTAGTCGTCACTGGTCTTATTGCGCCGCTGGGTGAGTTGTAGCTGCATAATATGTTTGGCAAGCTGTTGACGATCGCTATCTTTTAAATGGATAAAGCTAAGCGCGATATTATAGCCACCTGCACTGACTGCAGAACAATTAATCACCTTGGCAAACACCATCAAGGTATGGTGAGTGGGTAATAAGGTGATTTGCAGAGCGAGATAACCGTTATTGGCTAGTGGTGAATCAGACTGTATTGAAAGACCGCCTTCGCTTATCGACACTCGTTGCTTTTTCTGATCGGGGGCTGTTCCTTCATGTTCGATAATTTTAGCGGCGATCAATTCCAGTTTTTTATCCTGACCTTTTAAGTAGGCTTCAAGATCACGATTTTGTTCAGCAATAGCCCGTAAAAATACGGCATGGTTGCGGTCGATCGCCTGCAATTCTTGCATTAAGCAATAACCGGGGTCTGTTTTAAATGCCGCAGGGATCCTATTAGCTAGCGCGCTACTTTCATCGACCGGTTGATAGCGCAGTAGCACTTGGTCATTCACACGAAAAAAACTCCGCCTTTCATTAGCGGTGGACTGGGTCACCGGATTATTCTTCACGTGGATCAACTCCGTATTAATGGGCTTTATGGTGATTATTCGGTACCATGGTGGTAATAATAAACCAGTACTGACTAGCTCTTGCCTTACTGTAGTACAGCTTGGTCGAAATATCACTACAACTCACTGACTGGCAGCCAATGTATCAACCTTTATCCCTGTTTATTGGATTGCGATATACCCGAGCCAAGCGCCGGAATCAGTTTATCTCCTTTGTTTCGCTGATTTCTCTATTAGGCATGATGCTTGGGGTCACTGCATTGGTGGTGGTGATGTCGGTGATGAATGGTTTTGAGGCGGAATTGCGCGGTCGTATTTTATCTGTGATTCCCCATGGCTATATCGATGGTCCCGAACAACGCCTGTCGGATTGGCCGAGCTGGCAAAAACAGCTGACCAAATCCGATTCGGTGGTTGCCGCATCTCCCTATATTGATGGTACCGTGATGCTAAGCCGTCCCGGCATGGTGCGCGGCGCTATGTTATATGCCATCGACCCAGAGGCTGAAGCCAAAGTTTCCACCATTGACGCCAGTATGATTGCAGGCCAGTTAATGGATTTGCAGCAGGGCGGTTATCAGATCGTACTCGGCGACATTCTTGCCCGCCATTTGGGGGTTTATGTGGGTGATGAGATCAGTGTTATTTTGCCTCGGGTAACGGTAACCCCAGTCGGTATTTTTCCACGGGTTAAGCGGTTTACCGTTGCCGGTATTTTTCAGGTAGGCGCTGATCTTGATGGCAATACAGTGTTTATTCATTTGGCCGATGGACAAAAGCTGTTCCAAACAGGTAATCAGGTTAAAGGCCTGCGATTACAATTATCCGATCTATTTTTAGCACCGTCTTATTTGCCTGAATTGGCCAAAACCATGCCAACCGGCAGTGTTGCCAAAGATTGGTCCGAGACACAAGGCAGTTTGTTTAACGCCGTGGCGATGGAAAAAACCATGGTGTCACTATTATTAATGATTATTGTGTTGATCGCCGCGTTAAATATTGTTTCTATTGTGACCATGATGGTGTCTGACAAACGCGCAGATATTGCGGTCTTAAGAACCATGGGAGCATCCCCGCCATTAATTTTACGTCTGTTTATGATTCAAGGTGTTGCAGTCGGCTTTGCCGGTATACTGGTGGGCGTAGCCATCGGTATTCCTCTGGCACTCTATGTTGGTGATATCGTTGCCATGCTGGAGGGCTTATTGGGTGCCCAAGTATTTAATCCCGAGGTGTATTTTATCAGCCGCATTCCTTCAGAGTTACAGTGCAGTGATATACTCTGGGTCAGCTGCTGTGGTTTATTGCTCAGTGTGATTGCAACCATTTATCCGTCTATACGAGCCTCACAAATACAGCCGGCTGAAGCCTTGCGTTATGAATAAATATCAATGTTTTTACCGCAACCAAAAGTGGACAGTTTTTTGCAAAAACCCATCGTTCTAGAGTGCCGGGCACTCCACAAAAGTTATCAGCAAGGGCCGCAGCCCCTAGTGGTGCTCAATGGTGTCGATTTTTCTATTCGTAGTGGCGAGCGAGTAGCCATTGTGGGCGCTTCTGGCGCGGGCAAATCTACCTTATTAAATATGTTAGGCGGGCTGGATGTTCCCAGCTCCGGCGATGTGATTATCGCCGGCCAGACAATGGCTGGCATCAATGAAAAACAACGCGGCCAATTGCGCAATCGTTATCTAGGCTTTGTCTATCAGTTTCATCATCTTCTGGGTGAGTTTACTGCCCTGGAAAATGTTTCCATGCCGTTATTAATTCGCGGCGATAGTCCCTCAAGTATTAAACCCATCGCAACCGAGATATTAAGCCAAGTGGGTCTGGCTGATCGACTAGATCACAAGCCATCAGAGTTATCCGGCGGCGAGCGTCAACGTGTTGCCATTGCCAGAGCGCTGGTTACCCAGCCGCAGTGCGTGTTGCTGGATGAACCAACCGGCAATCTTGATCAGCATAGCGCTGACTCTATTCACAGCCTTATGCATGATCTCAATAAAACTTTAGGAACCTGTTTTATTGTAGTCACCCATGACTTGTCTCTGGCCGATCAAATGGATCGCAAGCTTTCGTTGGTCGACGGCCAACTCAGAGAAGGTTAGTCCTTTGTTTAAGCCCTATGCCCTGTTTATTGGCCTGCGTTATGCCGGCTCTAAGCGGCGTAGCCAATTGGTTTCGTTTATTTCCCTAGTCTCCATGGTGGGCATGGCGGTGGGTGTTGCACTACTGATTTTAGTGCTCTCGGTGATGAACGGTTTTGACCGTGAAATGCGAACCCGTATCTTAGGTCTAGTGCCACAGATTAATGTGATCGCCTATGGCGATACCAACAATGCCGAGCAGGATTGGCAGCATATTCGCAAGACACTGCTTTACCACCCCGAGGTCAAAGCGATAGCACCATTTGCCCAGCTAAATGCCATGTTGCTTAAAGGAACCAAGGTAGAAGGCGCGCTGATCTATGGCATCGATCCCCAGCAAGAAAAAAACGTTTCAATTATTACTGATTATGTTAAAGCCGAGGCATTAGCGAGTCTTGAATCGGATAGTCGGCAAATACTCTTAGGTGCTGCCTTGGCATCCCGTCTGGGCGTTGCGATTGACGGGGTGGTTAATATGATGGTGCCGCAGGAAAATACTAGCGGCGCGATTTCACCACGGTTTATTCAATTAACCATAGCCGATATCTTCGACACAGGTACCGAGCTTGATCAATCGGTGGCGTTAATCGCGATTGAGACAGCCTTATCATTAATGCCGCCTGAGCAACGGCGTCAGGGCATGCGAATAACCGTTAAAGACACCTTTCAAGCGCCGCGCGTTGCTTGGGAGTTGGAGCAAAATATTCCCTATGGTTATATCGCCCGAGATTGGACTCGCAGTCATGGCAATCTGTATTCCGCCATTCAATTATCCAAACAGTTGGTTGGCTTGATGTTATTAACCATTATTGCGGTAGCGGCCTTTAATATCGTCTCTGCCTTGGTGATGGTGGTTACCGATAAACGCGGTGATATTGCTATTTTGCGAACAGCTGGCGCTAGTCCGGCAGGTATTATGGCGATCTTTATGGTGCAGGGAACGGTGATTGCATTAATCGGTACGGCGGCAGGTACCGCATTGGGCGTGGCTTTATCGCTAACGATTACGGATATTGTAGCGCTACTAGAGCAGCTTTTTCAGATTCAATTCCTTAACTCCGATGTTTACCCGATCGACTATTTGCCCTCGGATTTACGCTGGCACGATGTGCTGATAATCGGTGGTACAGCCTGTGTTATCAGTGTTTTGGCGACGATTTATCCGGCTTGGCGTGCCTCCCGTGTGCTGCCGGCTGAGGCCTTAAGACATCAATAATCAAGTTTTGGCCTGACGTTTTCTAGAGCGCTCTTTCCAATTGCGAATCGCATATCGCCGCCAGGCCAGACGAACAAACGTTGAGGCCAGCAAGCCAAAAAATAAGCCACATAGCAAACAACCCAGCAGCAAGGGCTGCCATATATTAATCAGTCCGTAGCGCAGCCATTCCCATGACAACTCAAAATTAAACTGACTCACTTCGGTATCCATTACCGCAAGGCCGACCTTATAAGCGAGATAAAAAATGGGCGCCATAGTCACGGGATTGCTGATCCATACCAAGGCAATGGCAATAGGCAAATTGGCGCGTAGCATAATGGCCATCAAAGCAGCAATAACCATTTGTATCGGCAGGGGGATAAAGGCAACAAAAAAACCGATAAACGCCGCAGCAGACACCGAGTGACGATTCATATGCCAAAGGTTGGAGTCGTGTAGCCAGCCCTCAAGGAACTTAAGCGACTTCTGTTGCTTAATCCAGTCAGAATCAGGGATAAAGCGCTTGATAATGTTGCGTGCCATATAGGCGAAGGTTCCCAAAACAAATAAACGGTATTTACAATACAATAAAACTGACTGACCAATAAGATCTGCATCGAGTGAATGCGATTTGCTATTGCTGTATTAGTAGCCGAGCGTATTATGCATGGAATTAACCGGCATCACTAGCCGGCTTAATACAAAAATGACTTAAGGATAAGTCTTATGCTGTTAAGGATGATAGCAATAGCGGCGGGGATCGCCCTGACCAGCCAACTCTCTCAATTACCGGCATTAGCTTTTGTTGCTTTAGCCATACCATTGGCAAGTTGCCTCTGGTTATTGCGCTGTTATTTAACGGCATGTTTGATAGCCGGATTCTGTTGGGGTGTGATGAGTGGTTATCAGGTGATTGATTCACAACTACCGGTAGATTGGCAGCAAAAATTATTATGGGTTGAGGGTAAAGTCGTTGGTCTACCGGTCACTGATGTTAATCGAGGTCAGCCAGTAACCCGTTTTCAATTGGCTGTTAGCCAACCGTTATGCCTAACGACAGAGGCCTGCAACGATAATATCACCTTGATAAGACTTAATTGGTATAAAGACCTTACGATCATTCCAGGCCAGCATTGGCGTTTACAAGTCAGTTTAAAGCGACCCTATGGTATGGCTAATCCGGGTGGTTTTAATTATCAAAGTTGGTTAATTCAGCAAGGGATTGGCGGTGTCGGTCGGGTTGTTGCGCACCCGAAAAATCAATTATTAGGGGTTAACAACTGGTCGATTGATCGCTGGCGCTGGCATGTGGCCCAGCTGTTGGACAGGCATGCTGCAGATTTATCCAACCGTCACTTAATCAAAGCCTTGCTGATTGGAGATAAGCGAGGTATCAGCCGCCAGCAATGGGATTTGTTTGCAACCACTGGCACCACCCATTTAATGGTGATATCCGGTTTGCATATAGGTCTGGTGAGCGCTTTAGTGTTTACGTTAACGCGTTTTTTGGTCTTGCTATTAATGCCTGCACAAGCGGCAGAGCGATGGGCCGCAGGCTTAGCTTTAGGTTTTGCAGCGATGTATGCATTGGCAGCCGGTTTTACCTTACCGACCCAACGCGCGCTAATTATGATTTTTGTAGTGATGATAAGTCTGTTTTGTCGTCGTTATATAGCGGCGAGTCAAGCCGTAGTCGTCGCTTTGTTATTGTGTTTAATTTTTGACCCGTTAGCACCTGCCTCATTGTCATTCTGGTTATCTTTTGGCGCTGTTATTTGTCTATTTTATGGAGCAGTAGGGCGATATCCCGCTGCAAATGCAGTGACAAAACTGGGGTCGGCTCAGTGCTTGGTTTTTATCGGCTTATTACCCGTGTTAGGCATTTTACTGGGACAGATTAGTTTTTGGTCACCCGTAGCCAATATCCTATTAGTGCCGCTGTTTAGTTTGATTATTGTGCCGGTTAATTTTATCGCGGCTTTGCTTTTCTCGTTGGATTATTCGCTCGCATTTATAATGTGGCAGGCTGTTAATGCTTTGCTAGCTTGGGCGCTGCAGTATCTTGAACTGATTGCTAACACAGCTGTTGATAATACCGTGTATATCGGTTTTAGACCCTGGCCGGTTAAGATTTTAGCCTTGCTCGGTGTTGCTTTGTTGTTACTGCCCAAAGGTATACCCGTTAAAAACTGGGCTGTAGTGATGTTATTACCCCTTATTTTTTATCAACCACCAAAGCTGGCCAATGGCGACTTGCGTCTAACGATTTTAGATGTCGGGCAGGGCTTAGCCATAGTCATTGATACGCGTAACTACACGCTAGTTTATGATGTTGGACCTAAATATAGCGAACAATTTAATACCGCTAGCGCAGTAGTGATTCCCTATCTTCGCTATCACGGACTACAAGCTATTGATACTTTAGTCTTGAGCCATGGCGATAATGACCATATTGGCGGCTGGCAGGGTTTTGTTAAGCAGATAGAAACCAAACAGCTGTTCTATGGCGAAAAACCAACAGAGACTGTTATTGATGGTCGATTTTGCTCACAGCAGCAACCCTGGCAACGGGATCAGGTGAGGTTTGAATTTCTCCAATCCACTAAGGCCCAAACTGCCGTTAAAAGCAATAATCGCTCCTGCGTCCTTAAAATCACGGCAGGTGATATTAGTTTTCTTTTGCCCGGTGATATTGATGCCTCAATGGAAATGGATTTAGTGCAACAATACGACACGCAATTAGCCGCCAATATATTGATTTCGCCGCATCATGGCAGCCATAGTTCTTCCTCATGGCCCTTTCTCAAAACCGTTAATCCTGAACTTGTGGTTATTAGCAGTGGTTACCGCAATCAATTTGGTCATCCGCATAGCACGATCGTCGATCGTTATCATGCATTGGGCATAGACACCTATATCACTAGCAAAACCGGAGCACTGACATTGACTATCCGTAATAATCAACGGTTAGAGCCAGAGCTGTTCCGTCAAAAGCACCGCCGCTATTGGTTACAGCATGAAGACTAACTTTTTCAGCTAGAATTGCCGTTGCGCATAGTTTTTAACTGGCTGACCAGTATAATGCAGGCTTATTAAAGCAATAATAATCGTATCAGCCGATCTGCTTTATCGCGGGAGGGAAGCAAGGTGTTCGAATTGGTCAAAGCCGGTGGCTGGCTTATGCTACCGATCATTATCTGTTCCATTGTCGCCGTCGCTATTTGTATTGAGCGTTATTTCGTTTTGAATGCCAAGACCATTGCGCCACCCAATCTATTGGCAGAGGTATGGGGCTGGATAAAAAACAATCAGCTTGATGCTGCTAGGATTCGTCAATTAAAAACGACATCGCCACTGGGTCGCATACTGGCTGCCGGTTTAGGCAACTCCCACCATGGTCGCGATGCAATGAAAGAAAGCATTCAAGAAGCCGCTAGCCAAGTGGTCCATGATTTGGAGCGTTACCTAAACGCACTGGGTACCATAGCTGCTGTGACTCCCTTGCTGGGCTTATTGGGCACCGTTATTGGCATGATTAAAGTCTTTACTGAAATCATGTTGCAAGGTACCGGCAATGCCGCTGTCTTTGCCGGCGGTATTTCAGAGGCTTTAATCACTACCGCGGCCGGCATAGGTGTCGCTATTCCAGCGTTAATGATGCATCGTTTTTATTCCGGCAAAATCGATTCAGTGATTGTGACCCTTGAACAGCAGGCCATCAAATTAGTTGATGCCCTACATGGCGATCGTAAAATCGATAGCAAACCAAGCTAAGCAGGACAGATACCGTGCAATTTAAACGTCAATATAAGCCAGCCGTTGCAGTGGATATAACCCCGCTAATTGATATTGTCTTTTTATTGCTAATTTTCTTTATGGTTTCCACCACCTTTACCCAGCAAACCCAACTCAGTTTGGATTTAGCGGAAGCCACGGGTGAGACGACAACAGATATAGCCCAATCAATCACCATTGCGATTGATGCCAATGGCCACTATCAGATTAATGGCCGCCGTCTAGTTTCGTCGACAGTCGACACCGTTATGGGCACACTGCAACAGCTTTCAGCCGATAATGCTAAACTACCGCTTATTATTAGTGCCGATGCTACCGCACCGCATCAGGCCGTTATCACTGCTATGGATGCGGCGGGGCAGTTAGGCTTTGAGCAACTTAGCCTAACCACCAAACAACCACTCAGCGATTAAACTGCTATGGCTCTTTCTACATTGGAACATCGCATTGTTCGCAGCTGGTACCAGAAATCACTGTGGCTATATCTATTGGCGCCATTGTCGCTAATTTATTTTTTGCTGACGTTTATTCGTCGATTGAGTTTTCGTGTAGGCATTTTGTCTGCTTTCAAGCCAGCGGTACCGACTATTGTAGTGGGCAATATTACGGTAGGTGGCACCGGCAAAACACCGGTAGTAATTGCTTTAGTTAAAGCCCTACGCAACAAAGGTTTTAAGCCTGGCGTAATCAGCCGCGGTTATGGCAGTCATGCCCCCAACTATCCCTATGCAGTAACAGCATCGAGTTCACCCCTGCATAGCGGTGATGAGCCGCTATTCATTGCGCAGAACACCGCCGCGCCCGTTGTGATTGGTGCCAATAGACAACAAGCGATCGCAATGCTGCTAACCGATAATGATTGCGATGTAGTGATTAGTGACGACGGACTACAGCACTATGCATTGAAAAGAGCGATTGAAATCGCAGTAGTCGATGCCAAGCGCGGTTTTGGTAATAACTGGTTACTGCCAACAGGACCACTAAGGGAGTGTGTCAGTCGTCTATCGCAGGTTGATTATATTATTGGCAATGGTGAGGGCGTATTGCAACTGCCCAGCGCAATACCGTTTTATCCCATGCAATTGCAAGCACAAGCGCTCCAATCGATTGATACTAACGCTGTGGTCGCGATAGATAAATGGCCTTATGGCAAACGGGTTCACGCAGTGGCCGGCATTGGTCATCCTGAACGTTTTTTTACTAGCTTGCGCCAGCTAGGTTTTGATCCGGTTGAACATGCCTTTGCCGATCACTACAACTTTAGCCATGATGATTTTCAATTTTCTGAACCTTTGCCGATTATTATGACAGCCAAGGATGCGGTCAAATTAGGCAATATGCAGCCTCCTGAAAATAGCTGGGTATTACCCGTAGAGGCTGCGATAGAACAGTCATTTTTTGATAGTATAGTGAAACAAATTCAATCACTGCCATCGAGACAGCCGTCATGAGTTTTAGCATAGTTATACCTGCTCGCTATGGGTCAAGTCGGCTGCCGGGAAAACCGCTGGCCGATATTGCTGGCAAACCCATGGTGCAACATGTTTATCAACAGGCCACGCAAAGCGCTGCCGAGCGCGTTATTATTGCTACCGACGATCAGCGTATTGAATCCGTTGCACAAGGTTTTGGTGCCGAAGTGGTGATGACTTCAAAAGATCATGAGTCGGGCACTGATCGGCTGCAGCAAGTGGTTAGCCAACTTAAACTTGATAATCAGCATATCGTGGTTAATGTGCAAGGTGATGAGCCATTAATCCCTGCCAGTGTTATCAATCAGGTCGCCATGCAGTTACAGCATAACCCACAGGCTGGTATTGCAACGCTGGTAGAAAACATTACTGATAGTGATGAAGTCTTTAACCCCAATGTTGTTAAAGTCACTATGGATACTAACGGCAGGGCCTTGTATTTTTCCCGTGCGCCAATCCCTTGGAGTCGCGATACTTTTACCAGTAACGATGGCCAGCTACCGCTAGGAGTCAATTACTATCGCCATATCGGCATCTATGCCTACCGCGTTGCATTGTTACATCAATTTGTTCAATGGCCAGCCAGCTCACTAGAGCGCACTGAAAAACTGGAGCAACTTCGGGCCTTAGAGAACGGCGTCACTATCATGGCCAGCGAAGCTTGTGAGACTATTCCCGCAGGTGTTGATACCGAGCAGGACCTAGAGGCGGTTCGTGCTCTGTTGACTCAAGATAAAGCCTAACAGTGGACGTTAGTGTTCTTTTTGTTTGTCTTGGCAATATCTGTCGCTCACCGACCGCACACGGGGTATTTGCACAGCTAGTGGCTGATCATCAGCTAAACCATCGTATTGACACTGACTCCTGCGGTACGGCAGCATGGCATAGCGGCAAACCACCGGATAGTCGATCAGTCGCCGCGGCGGCAAAACGTGGTTATGATTTAACACCACTGCGCGCCAGACAAGTTAGCCGTAGTGACTTTGACCAATTTGATTATATACTGGCTATGGATCAAGCCAACCTGACCGATTTGCAAGCCTTGTGTCCATCTAACTATTCGGGTGAGTTGGGTTTGTTTTTAAGCTATGGCGACAGCGAACTATTAGCGGTTCCCGATCCTTATTATGGCGATGATAATGGTTTTGAAGCAGTGCTGGATTTAGTGGAGCAGGCCAGTCAGGGCTTGTTAGCGCATATCCAGCAGCATGCAAAACTCCGGTAATGTCAATGACCTTACAAATACGGCAAAACGCTTCCTTACAGGCTTTGAATACGCTAGGCATCAATGCCAGTGCCAGATTTTTGGCCTTGATCGATCAGCCTTCTGATGTCACCAGTGCCCTTGAGTTAGCCAAATATAACCATTGGCCTGTTGTTTTTATTGGCGGCGGTAGCAATCTGGTATTGACCCAGGATATTGACGGCTTGGCTATGTATTGCCGATTAAGAGGCATCAGTACCAAGCAGCAGGGCGATGATGTTTTAGTTACCGCACAGGCCGGAGAGAACTGGCACGATCTGGTGCAATATTGTTTGCGGCATCATTATTATGGTCTGGAAAACCTCTCGTTAATTCCCGGCACAGTCGGTGCCGCACCGATTCAAAATATTGGCGCCTATGGCGTTGAGTTAGAACAAATTTTCGAGTCGCTTTATGGCTGGGATCTTGATCGACAGGAGTGGCGTCATTTATCGGCCGAAGAATGCCAGTTCTCCTATCGTAATAGTGTATTTAAACAGCAGTTAAAACATCGCTTTTTTATTACCTCAGTGACCTTGCGCCTGTCGCTAATCGACAACCCTAATATCAGCTATGGCGCTTTGCAGCAGTATTTTCAAGCGGCAGAAATTGCCTCTCCCACAGCACAACAAGTGTCCAGCGCGGTAATGGCTATCCGCCAAAGCAAATTACCTGACCCTGCCGTATTGGCCAATGTCGGCAGTTTTTTTAAAAACCCGATAATCAGTCAACAGCAACAACAGCAACTGTTAACCAGCTACCCCGATATGGTGTGTTATCCGCAGCCAGATGGCCAAATAAAAGTTGCTGCCGGTTGGTTATTGGAAAACGCTGGCTGGAAAGGGAAAAAAATGGGGCCGGTAGGCATGCATGAGCAACAGGCACTGGTATTGATTAATGATCAGCAGGGTGATGGTCAGGCAGTGCTTGCATTGGCAGAAGCCGTTCAGCAATCTATTGCAGAACGCTTTGCTATTCATCTAGAAATAGAACCGCAAATTTATTGAGGTCAGCGCTGTGCAAGCCGGTTTATTTTCTTCTATACCCCAAGTGCTTGATTTGCCGCAGGCTGATATTAGTTATTACCAAAACTTTATCGCCGATCACTCGGTGATTTATCACCAGCTACTTAATGATTTGCAATGGCGGCAGGATACCCTTCGAATGTATGGCAAGTCGGTATTGATTCCCAGAATGAACGCTTGGTATGGTGATAAAGGTGCCGCCTATACCTATTCAGGTTTAAACATGTCACCAATTCCATGGACAGATAGTTTACTCGCTCTGAAGCAACAGGTAGAACAACAGCTTAATACCCGTTTTAATAGTGTTTTGGCCAATTATTATCGCGATGGTGCTGACAGTGTCGCTTGGCATAGTGATGATGAAGCGGAGCTAGGGCATCAGCCGATTATTGCTTCGTTAAGTTTTGGTGCTACTAGACGTTTTTCTCTACGCCAACGGCAGCAACAGACAACACCGGTACATATTGATTTAGAGGGCGGTTCGTTATTGGTTATGGCCGGATCAACACAGCAATACTGGCATCACCAAATACCTAAAACCGCCAAGCCTGTAGCGGGGCGTATTAACTTAACTTTTCGTAGAGTAACCTCTTGACCGATAAAGCGACTAACACCTCAGCTGATAACAAGCTATCTGAGAACCCATCATCTAACAACCAGTCATCTGAGAACAGGGCTCCGGTGTTTGATCATGCGTCGTTTTTAAAAACACTCACCACTAAGCCCGGCATTTACCAGATGTATGATGCCGATGGTGAGATTCTCTATACCGGTAAAGCCAAAAACCTGAAAAACCGCTTATCCAGTTACTTTCGCCAGCAAGGTTTAGCGGTTAAAACCGCAGCGCTAGTGTCAAAAATAGCCGCTATTGAAGTCACCATTACCCATACAGAAACGGAAGCCCTGCTGCTGGAACATAATCTGATTAAGCAGCAACGCCCCCCCTATAATATTTTATTGCGCGATGATAAATCGTTTCCCTATATTTATTTATCATCGCAACATGAGTTTCCCCGTATTGCTGTACACCGCGGTGCAAAAAAACGCCAAGGCCGTTATTTTGGTCCTTATCCAAATACCTACGCAGTCAAAGAAAGCCTCAATCTTTTACAGAAAGTTTTTAAAGTGCGCCAGTGTGAAGATAGCTTTTATAATCATCGTTCGCGTCCTTGCCTGCAATACCAAATCAATCGCTGCAGCGCACCCTGTGTTAATAAAGTTGCCGCGGATGACTATGCAGAGTCTGTTCGCCATACCGTGATGTTTTTAGAAGGAAAAAACAAACACCTCATTACCGCGTTGGCCAATAAAATGGAAGCTGCTTCCACCGCGTTGGAATTTGAACAGGCCATGGAGTATCGCGACAACATTCAATATTTGCAGCAGGTGCAAGCCAGTCAATATATTGAAGGGGAGTCTGGTGATATTGATATTGCGGCCTGTGATTATCGGGCGGGGGTTGTTTGTATCCAGCTACTCTTTGTGCGCGGTGGACGAGTGCTGGGTAGCAAAAGTTATTTTCCTAAAGTGCATTTGGATGAGCAACAACCACAAATCCTTGAAGCTTTTTTATCGCAATATTATCTAGCCAATGGCGCCGGTGCGGATAATATGCCCCGAGAAATTATAGTCAGCCATGAGTTTGATGGTGCCGATGCCTTAGCTAAAGCTTTGTCTACTGCTTCTGGACGCAAAATCTCCATCAGCAATCGAGTGCGCAGTAATCGCGCCAAATGGCTAAAACTGGCGAGTGAAACAGCACAGCAAAATTTAACCGGTCATCTTGCCAACAAACAAACCCTTTACCAACGTTTTGAAGCCTTGCAGCAAGCCCTTAAGTTACCGCAGATGCCACAGCGACTTGAGTGTTTTGATATTAGCCATAGCAGTGGAGAAGCGACAGTGGCTTCCTGTGTGGTGTTTGATACTAACGGCCCATTAAAATCCGACTACCGTCGTTTTAATATCGAAGCGATCACCGCCGGCGATGACTATGGCGCGATGCGCCAAGCACTGGGTCGACGCTATACCCGGATTAAATCCGGAGAAGCTACAATGCCGGATATTCTCTTTATTGATGGTGGCAAAGGGCAGGTGACGCAAGCCTTATCGATACTTCAAGAACTACAAATTACCGATCTACTAGTTGTCGGTGTGGCCAAAGGCACCACCCGCAAAGCGGGTTTTGAAGTACTTTATCGCGCCGATACCCATGAAGAATTTATTATGCCCGCCGATTCCTCGGCTTTGCATTTAGTGCAGCATATTCGCGATGAGTCACACCGTTTTGCTATTACCGGCCATAAACAGCGCCGCGATAAAAAGCGTCGCGAGTCACCCTTACAAGGAATTCCCGGTGTTGGTCCCAAACGGCGAAGGGAATTACTGCGTCACTTTGGCGGCTGGCAAGAAGTGAAGGCGGCCAGCGTAGAAGATTTAGCCAATATATCCGGAATCAGCGAAAAGTTGGCCAGAGATATAGTGGCAGCCCTGCATAATAGGTAGAATGGCAAACATCTTGTGTTGATACTGATTACTTAAAAATAAATGAATATACCTAACGCGCTTACCCTGTTTAGAATTGCTCTTATACCGGTTTTTGTCCTTGTCTTTTATCTTCCCTATCACTGGAGCTTTATCGCTTCGGCGGTGATCTTTGCGCTGGCCGGTATTACTGACTGGCTGGATGGCTATTTGGCTCGCAAACTCAACCAGTCCACACCTTTTGGCGCCTTCTTAGACCCTGTAGCCGATAAACTGATGGTGGCGATCGCGCTGGTATTATTGGTAGAGCGATTTGGCAGCTGGTGGTTTACCATTCCTGCGATGGTGATTATTGGCCGTGAAATCGTTATCTCGGCTTTGCGCGAGTGGATGGCTGAACTGGGTAAACGTACCAGCGTAGCGGTCTCTTATATCGGCAAAGTAAAAACCACCTTCCAGATTTTAGCGATTATCGTGCTGTTAGCGGTAGCCCCGCAGCATAGCGGTTTGTTGCTAGATAGTGATTTGCTACTCAATGGTGGCCTGATATTGCTATATATATCCGCGCTACTGACACTATGGTCGATGCTAGTTTATATCCGCGCCGCCTGGCCAACCTTTGATATCAACAGTGATAAATAGCTCTATTATCGAGATAAGCTATTAGCTCAAGCAATCGCTAACCAGCAAAAAACCTAGATTAAAGAACAACTTATCATCAAGATATGTTGACATACTGTACATACATACAGTATAAATACCGATCTTATGAAAGTGCTTCTTATTCCCAAATACAGTCATTCCGTCTCTGCAGGCTTTCCCAGCCCTGCAGATGATTTTATCGATGAAGAGATTGACCTGCTTAACAAACTGATAGAGCAGCCCAGCTCAACTTTTTTGGCCCGAGTGGTGGGCATGTCGCAAATCAATGTCGGCCTGTTTCCCGGTGATCTATTAATTGTTGAACGCCATATAGAACCCAAAAATGGCAGCCTAGTGATTGCAGCCCTTGATGGTGAACTGACTTGCAAAACCATCGATACCGAACGGCAATTATTACTCCCCGCCAATGATGCGATGCAACCGATTGCGATAGGCAATAGTGAGCTAGTGATTGAAGGGGTAGTACGACGCTGGATACGCTGCCATGTTCCTCTTAGCTGATTGCCAAACCTGCTTTGCTTGCTGTGAACAGATTTACCGCCCGGATTTACGCGGTAAACCGGTTGTGGTGCTAAGCAATAACGATGGCTGTGTGGTGGCTCGCAATCGTGAAGCCAAAGCGCTGGGCATTCCTGATCTAGAGCCCTTCCATAAAATTCGGCATGTATTAGAGCAGCAGGGCGTCACCATCTTTTCCTCTAACTATGAACTGTATGGTGATATCAGCCATCGCGTAATGACCACCTTGAGCCGCTTTTCCCCGGAGATAGAAGTTTATTCGATTGATGAAATGTTTTTAGATGTTGCCGGGCTCAATCAAGACCTTAAAGCCTACGGCGAAATCATTAAACAGACCGTATGGCGCGAAGTCAGAATGCCGGTAGAAATCGGTATAGCACCCAGCAAAACCCTGACCAAAATAGCCGCTCATGCCGCCAAAAAAATTCCCAAACTCAATGGTGTCTGTGTTCTCGACCAAGCTTATAAATGGCAGTGGCTACAGCAGCGCTTGCCGGTAAAAAAAGTATGGGGCATAGGTTCGCGCTTTGCTCAGCGGCTAAATGCATTGGGCATTAATAGCGCCTATGATTTAGCAAATGCTGACCCCAAACAACTACGCAAGCAGTTTAATATCAATATTGAGCGCACCATCAATGAGCTTAATGGCATTGCCTGTTATTCACTGGATCAGCAGCCGGCCGCTAAACAACAGATTTTCTGCACCCGTTCCTTTGGTGACAAAATCACTGCATTGCAACCGCTAGAACATGCCGTTAGTGGTTATGCGGCCAGAGCGGCTGAAAAACTCAGAGCACAAAACCACAGCGTAAAAACGCTACAGGTTTTTATCAATACCTCGCCTTATGAGCCGGATTATTACAGCCGTAGCCGCACCCTAAAACTGCCGTTTGCTACCGACGATAGCCGTTTTATTATCCATTATGCGCGCAGGGCCGTTAGGGATATTTTTCAACCGCAGCGGCGTTATCTAAAAGCCGGGGTAGGGCTGATTGAACTACAGGATAAAACCTTTCAGCAGAATGACTTATTTCACCCCGGACAGCCCTTAAAATCCGAACACCTGATGGCAGCACTGGATAGCATCAACCGGCGCTATGGCCGAGGTTCAGTTTATATCGGTGCCGAAGGTTCAAAACAGCGCTGGAAAATGCGCCAACAGTACTTATCCCCAGCCTATACCACTCGCTGGTCCGATATTCCGCAAATTAAGTGCTGAGATTAAATTAACTATTGCAAATGATAATGATTATCATTTATAGTTTATTCAACTCAATTATAGTTGAACTCAATGTACTTAAGCTCAAGAGAGAGAAAGGGAGAGGGAGAGGGTAGTGACGATTAAATTTCTATGCGACAAACATCGAGCAATGCTGAACGACCATCCTGTTCAAGCGATTAACGTCTGGCAGGATAGCTTTGATCAAGGCAGCGCACTCTATGACCAAAGAGAGTGGCAGCAAGCCATAGCCTTTCTGGGCAGCGCCTACGAGACAGCTTGCATTATTATGACCAGTGAAGTGCTTGATCGTAGCAGTGCCTGTGAATTAGTCAGCACCTCAGCCGTATTATTGGCCAACACCTGCGTTATGCTAGGTCATGAGGCCGACAGTAGAAAGATATATAGCCTGGCTATCGATCAACTTGAGCAGCAAACCGCCCACAGCATGCAAGAGCGAATAAGTATCAATCAATATATTGCCCATCTGTATAGAAATATAAGACGTCTGGAATGCAGTACTGAAAAAACAGGCATCACTACTGGCAATACCTTGCAGTTAATCAGCGCCACCATGCACTAGCCGATAGGGAGAATCTTAAATGAGAGAATGCCGCACTAAAACAAACAAGCGTTATAATATCGGGCCACCGCAAGAACCATCGACAGCCAATGACAGAGTACAACTGGAAATACCGATTAACACCTTGCGGCGCTTAATGGCTGGGCAGCGGCTACTAATTGAAGATATGCACTGCCTAAACAATGACTCACAACAGCGAGTCAGGCAGCTATTAATGGATCAAATGATGGGCAGATATGAAACGGCCCAAACTCAATAGCATCAATAACCATAGTAAAAACTGACAAACTATTATCTAGACGTATCACTTAATATCAATGACACTAATAACAAGAATCAAAAGATAATTAAGGTTAATCGAATGGATATATGCCCAGCTTGTCAGCAAGATCACACGCTTGGCTGGCACAAAGCCACCATGAGCCCGCTGGCGCCAATGCCATGTAGCAACTGTGATACCGAGCTCTGTGTTACATGGAAAGGGTACTTATTATCAGCCCTACCCGGCAGCCTTCTGTTTTTGTTAGCGTATTTACTGCTAGAAGAAGAGTCTGTGTCTCAATATGCCAGTTATGCAGCATCTGTCGCCTTTATCGCGTTTACACAGCGGTTTTATATGCCACTGGTTATTCATAGCAAGGATAAAGGGTCATA